>JBFHXL010000124.1:0-5651 GCA_041599035.1 Thiobacillus sp.
GGGCACGCATGCTGTTTCTCGAACTCTTCGGCTATCTGCTGCTCATCCTCGTGGCGGCAGAAGTCTTTGTCAACGCGCTTGAACATCTGGGCGAAAAACTCAAAATCTCCGAAGGCGTCACCGGCTCGCTGTTTGCCGCAGTCGGTACCGCCATGCCCGAAACCCTGGTGCCGCTATTGGCGATTTTTGCCGGCACTGGCAATAGCGCTGTCAATGAAGAGATCGGCGTCGGTGCCATCCTCGGCGCGCCGCTGATGCTGTCGACCCTGTCGCTGTTTCTGTTGAGCGTGGCCGTGCTCAAGAAACGCGGCATTCAGGGCCACTTCAAACCGGAGCGCACCGGCATCAAGCGCGATCTCGATTTCTTCCTGATAGCCTTCACGCTGGCCTTCATCGCCATGTTCATCCCGCATGGAGAAGGCTGGGTCCGCGCCGCACTCGCCTTCGTCATGGTCATGATCTACTTCATCTACGTGATGCTGACCCTGCGCGCATCAAGCAAACTGGTGGAAGACGGCCATGCCACTGAGGCCAGCTCACCCATGATGCTGACTCGCCTTGGCCTGCCGCAGAACCTGTTTTTCATCGTGGTGCAACTGGCGTTGGGACTGGGCCTGCTGGTGGCCGGCGCCAAGGGTTTCATCCATGGCGTCGAAGCCACCGCCCCCATCATCGGCATCTCGGCCCTGTTGCTGTCCTTGATGATCATCCCGATCGCAACCGAACTGCCAGAAAAAGTGAATTCAATCCTGTGGGTCCGCAAGCACAAGGACACCCTGGCGTTTGGCAACATCACCGGCGCCATGGTGTTTCAGGGCACCCTGCTGCCCGCTATCGGCATTTCGCTCACGCCGTGGGCGCCGCAGAAGGAAGTGCTGCTGGGCGTGCTGATTACCCTGGTCGCAGCGTTCTGGCTGCGCTGGGCAGTCTTGAACGGTGGCCTGCGAGTGTGGCACCTGATTGTGAATGGCGCCTTGTACGTGACTTATCTGACAGCGGTGTTGGTGTAAGTTGGCGGAGTGAAAACGGCGGATTGATCCGCCGTTTTTTTTGGATGTCTGGCGTGGCTGGTTGAGAATGTTTGGGTCGTCCAAGCCAATCCATTCTTTCTTCCGCTTCTCGGCCAAAGCCGACGGTTGCATGGTGCCAACCAGTTCGTGCGAATGTCTGTTATGGGGCGGCGGATTCAATCGATCGACGCATCGGATTGGGATGGCCCACATGCAACCAATAAAAAAGAAATCGGAAATTGGCTGCATCCCACGCTACGGATATCAAGCATTCCAGCTTGCAAGCTCATGTGGTGAGCCTAACCAGTGTCACAATGCCGCGTATGAGAGTACGTATTCATCGCGGCGCCAATGAGATTGGCGGGTCATGTGTCGAGATTGAAGCCGACGGGTCCACTGTCGTCATCGATGCCGGATTGCCTCTAACGAGTCGTTCTGACGTTCCGCCCAAGCCGCCTGAAATAGATGCCAAGATGCTGAGGGCAATCGTGATCTCGCATCCACACCTTGACCACTACGGCCTGTTGCCATGGATGCCTCAAGTTCCCGTGGCCATAGGCGCTGCAGCCAGACGGATTCTTCGGGCTGCGCAGCCATACATGAAGCAGCCTGATTTCAAACTTGACGGCCCCGACTTGGCTGACAGGCAGCCCATTACCATTGGCCCTTTCCGGATTACCCCGTATCTGGTCGACCACTCTGCCTATGATGCGTATGCCCTGCTGATTGAAGCAGGGGGCAAGCGTTTGTTCTACAGCGGTGACATTCGAATTCATGGACGCAAGCACAGGCAAGTTGAGCGCTTAATCTCAGACCCTCCGAGCAACATTGATGCTCTGCTGCTTGAGGGCACAACGCTTGGTCGAAAAACTGACGGCCCAATTCCGCAAACGGAAGCCGAAATAGAAAAGCTATTCACCGAACGATTTCGGGATGCGAAGGGTTTAACCCTTGTTCAGGTTTCTGCCCAAAATATTGATCGGCTGGTCTCGCTCTACCGGGCCGGCAAAATGGCTGGAAGAACATTGTTGATCGATCTCTATACGGCTGAAGTTCTGGCGGCCACGGAAAATCCGCATGTTCCGCAATCTCACTGGGACGGCATCGGGCTATGTATTCCCCAGCGCCAGCGCGTACAGATCAAGAGGAACCAATGGTTTGATGCCCTGGAGAGGCATTCAAGCCACCGGGTATTCCTCAATAAGCATGTTTCTCGAAACCCTGGGCGCTACGTGTTGCTCTTTCGTGGACTTTGGTTGCGCGACCTCGAACAGGCCGGGCTATTGCAGGGGGCATGCTTGATTCACTCTCAATGGGAAGGTTATTTGAAAGAAGATCGTTGTATCGGTGACGCTGCATGGCGGCAGAGCCATGGCATTGAATTCCACCAGATACACACTTCAGGGCATGCAAGCCCAGCGGACCTTCGTCGTTTGGCTACCGCCCTTGCATCGAAAATTCTGGTTCCCATCCACAGCATGGTCCCAGAACATTTTACGTCGATTCACCCGAATGTCATACGATACGCGGACGGCGAATGGTGGGACGTTTGAAAATGGCCGGAGCAGGTATCGAAATCCAAAGATAAGGGGAGATGAACAATGACCAAGCCAAGCATTCTTAATGGTGTCCGTGATGTCATGGGTGCCCCAGGTGACCGCAAAACCTTGCCGAAAAATGGCCTTCAGATCGATGCGCTCATTGAATGCATCGAGCAGGACTGGTCACATAGGGAATCCCGGGGCAAGAAAAACTGGCATTTACGGCATCAACCACTGAATGATTCAAGCAAGCACAAGCCCGATTCGGAAGTTCGCCTGGAGCGTGCTATCGCGGCGGCCTTCGATGGCAATAATTGTCCCGAGAACTGCCCCAAAAACTGCCCCAAGAATTGCCTGTGGAACCAGATGCCGACAGCATCCGGGCTGCTTGCTGTAGGGGAAGAATCGAAAAGGGCCGTTGATCTGGTATACAAGCCGGCGGAACCGATAGGCCGCTATGAATTTCTTGAATTAAAGGTTCAGCGAATGAATGGCACGCAGGACAGTCTGCACCATGCCATCAAGGAGCTTTTTGAATATGGACTGCTCTACCTGTTCTCAAGAAAAAAACGGACTGAGCTTGGCTATTTGGGTGAGGCTTATAAGGTGCTGGATGCCTCGCATATCGGCTTGCGTGTCATCGCCCCGCCCTCATATTACGAAAAGGTTGATCCTGAAGACGAATCCCTCTGCAAAGAGGTCAATGATGCCTTGAAGACCTATCTCATGAGCGGCGTTATTCAAGGCCTGACGATGGATATTGGCCTTGATGAAATATCGTGTGAAGCGACCGACAGCTCCCATGTGATCAGGGATGCGTTCGTGGACAAGAAGTGCAGAAAGCTTGCTTAGTGAATAACTCCGTGTATTCCATCGAGAAAGAAAGGGACCATCGCCTCAGAACGGATGATCCCCGCCTTGTCGATTTCGCGTCTATCAATTTGGATGTTGCAGCGATTGCGGACTGGGCGAATTCCCCGGACCTGGCGGTGCGCCGCCGCCGCATCCAGTTTTTGGGCGAACTTCCAGTGTTGGTTCCCATGCTGGTCTTTTATCCTGACGATATATTTCCCGAGGAAATCATCGGCTGGATTGATGGCGACGAACCGATCATTGAAAACATAGCCGGGCTAATGGGTGGTGTCAGGATTGATACGATTCAATACCTGATTAAGAAACCGATCTCGCAGGTTTCTGGGCGCTGGATGGGTAATGAGCTGGAATTGTTCTTCGCCCTTGATTGCCTATCGCCGGACCAGCGGCCGCAGTCAGAGATGGATTGGGCAGTCTTTTCCAGCCTTCAGGAAATAATTCAGCCCGTTCCTTGGGATGCAAGCGGTCATGTGTTTCGAGACCTGTTCAGCAAGAGCTATGAGAATGCGTACGCAGAATGTCTCGACCTTACGAATAACGAGCTGACAAGGCTTGGCCTGATAAATGACTACATCGCCTTCTTTGGTGAATGGGTCGCCTCTACCATCGAACAGGCCCGTAAAAGCCAAGGGAAGGTAGTCTCGCTAGCGGCGAGGGCAAGCCAACGGGGCAGGGATTCGTTGACGCATGCCGACATATGGACGACTCAGTTCCTGTCCAATTATTCGGCCGAAACCCTTTATCGTCAGGCGCTTGCCTGGAGAGATGCATTCCAGGATGCAGTGACCATCGCCCAACTAGAAAGTAATGACCCCGAATTGATCCAGTGGCCCGCCCTCCTTCGTAAACCTTTTATCGCTGGAGACATTCGCGTGGTTTCGCTGACAAGCCTGGATGAACTCATGACCGAAGGTGCGGCACTCAGATCCCATGTGGATAACCACGTTAAATCTTGCACGCTAGGCGACAGTCATTTCGTTTCGTTGCGTGATGGTCAGGGCAAGCACGTTAGCACTGCAGCATTTCATCTGATGGGACCAGAGAATGGGCTGATATCGTTGTTTTCTTCAGCGCACCATCGGCCAAATGGGGAATATGCCTATCCGGCCGAAGACGAAGCACTTGATGCCGTACAGCGTTTCCTAAAACATCCGGACCAGCAGCCTTGGCTTCATGCTCTGGTGGAGTTTCATGCAACACGACAAGACAGAATCCAGGAAAAACTATCGGGCCTTGAAAAGCTGGGCTACGAGGCGAACTGTAGTGTGATTAGCCGTGTGCTCGACAATTATAAGAATGCCACCGCACAGCTATTAGGCAGCATTTCTTAAGATCAGTGGCCATTAGGATCGGAAACCACATCTCCGCACTTGAGAGGAAGCGGACACTGGACAATGTCTATTGTCAGCGAAATTTGAAGGGCCGCTCAGGCCGAGGACCAGAAGTACGAGATATTCCGTCCGACTGGCTGTTAATGGCTATGGCTGCCATTGCAAGATAACTCCGGCATCTTACAAGTGGGCGGGGTCACCAGAGAGGTTGTTGGATTCCTGGCCCCAGATTTAATTATCCTTGCCGGTAGGAGTAGGTTCATCGGACGGGCGAGGCTCCCGCCGGAATGGTCCCTCCATCTCATCCATGTAATGTGCAATCGCATCAGTCTCACGCTCCAGAAACCGATCAACCGCGTCGCGAAATTCCGCATTTTCCAGCCAGTGCCAGGAATGCGTGGCGGTGGGGACGAGGCCGCGGGCGAGTTTGTGTTCGCCCTGTGCGCCGCCTTCGAATACCTGCAGGCCGTGCGCAATCGCGTATTCGATGCCCTGCTGGTAGCAGGTTTCGAAGTGCAGGCCGGGGACGTATTCCAGAGTGCCCCAGTGGCGTCCGTATAACCGCTGGCTGTCCTTGATGCAGAACGAGCAGGCGATCGGCATGCCGTTCTTATCCGCCATGATCAGCACCACGTTGTCCGGCAGGTTGGCGCGCAGGTCGGCGAAGAAGGCGCGGTTGAGATGCGGGTCGCTGCGGTGGCGGGCGTAGGTGTCGGCGTAGCAGCGCATGAAGTGGTCCCAGTCTGCATCGGTGCTGTCGCGGCCTTCGACCCAGCGGAAGGTGACGCCGAGTTTGTCCAGCTTCTTCCGCTCTTGGCGGATTTTCTTGCGCTTGTCGTGCGTCATCGCCATCAGGAAATCATCGAAGCTGCTGTAGCCGGCATTGTTCCAGTGGA
>JBFHXL010000125.1:0-5649 GCA_041599035.1 Thiobacillus sp.
CCAGCCCCGCCTCGGGTGGCGAGCATCGCAGGGCAGCCGCAGGCCGACACAGTAGGGGTGGCTTTTTCTTTGGGTACTTTCTTTTGGCCACGCAAAAGAAAGTACCTCGCCCACAGGCGAAACGCGAAGCCCAAGCGTATCCACAAAAGATAAAAATAACGTGGGTCCCATCCTCACACCCGCCCCGTCAAATCCACCACCCGCGCCACTTCTGCCAGCGAGGTCATGCCGTCGAGCACACGCATGATGCCGTCCTCTGCCAGTGGGTGATAGCCATACTTGAGCGCGGCGCGGCGGATTTCATGCAGCGGTGCATGATTGGCGACCAGTTCATCGAGTTCGGGATCCATGCGCAACAGTTCGATCAGCGCCAGCCGGCCTTTGTAGCCTTTGTCGCTGCAAGCCGGGCAACCCGCGGCGCGATAAATCTGCGGCGGATGGGCCGGGTCGGAACCGAGGATGAGCGCTTCATGCTCGTCCGGCGTGTAGGCTTCCTTGCAGTGCGGGCAAAGTTTGCGTATCAGGCGTTGCGCGACGACGCCGATGATGTTGCCGGACAGGATGCCAGGCTGGATCCCGATGTCCATCAGGCGCGGAAATACGCCGAGCGCCGAGTTGGTGTGCAGGGTGGTGAATACCTGGTGGCCGGTCATGGCGGCGCGGAAGGCCATTTCGGCGGTGTCCTTGTCGCGGATTTCACCGACCAGAATGATGTCCGGATCCTGACGCATGATCGAGCGGATGCCGTTGGCGAAGTCGAGCTTCAGCGTTTCGTTGACCGAACTCTGGCGCATCAGCGTGACCGGGTATTCGACCGGGTCTTCCAGCGTCATGATGTTGACGGTTTCGTTGTTGAGATGGGACAGCATCGAATACAGCGTGGTGGTCTTGCCGGAGCCGGTCGGTCCGGTGACCACCAGGATGCCCTCTGGTCGCGCCATCATCAGGTTCAGGACACGCAGGGCATCGGCGGTAAACCCCATCTGCTCCAGCGGCACGATGGATTTTTCGCGGTCGAGGATGCGCAGTACCAGGTTTTCACCGTGGATGCCGGGTTGCGAGGACACCCGGAAATCGATCGGCCGGCCGTTCAGCGTGAGTGAGATGCGGCCATCCTGCGGCGCGCGCGTTTCCGCAATATTCATTCCGGACAACACTTTCAGCCTGACCAGAATGCCCGGCCAGTAGGTCTTGTGCAGGCTGCGCACCTGTTCCAGCACGCCGTCGATGCGATAGCGGATACGCAGAAAGGCGTGCTCGGGCTCGAAGTGAATGTCGCTCGATTCGCGCTTCATGGCATCGGTGAGCAGCGCCCCGACCAGGCGCACCACCGGCTGGGTGTATTCCTCGGTGTCGGAATTGAGGCTGGCGTAATCGACTTCGCCAGTCTCGATTTCGCGCAGAATGCCGTCGAGCGAAAGATCAAAGCCGTAGAACTTGTCGATGCATTCGAGCAGCTGCGCTTCGGCTGCCAGCAGGGTGTTGATTTCGAGTTGGCCGCCAAGCGAGGCTTTCAGCTGATCGAGCGCAACGACGTTGAACATGTCGGTGGTCGCCAGTGTGAGAATGTTGCGCGTCGAGTCGTGGGCGATCGGCAACAGATGGTGACGGCGGGCGAATTCTTCGGGAACCAGTTGCAGCGCTTCGGGGTCGGCCACCACCTGCGTGAGGTCGATGCCCTGGCTGCCGAGCGCGTTGGCGAGCTGGTCGCGCAGCACCGCCTCGGTCATGAAGCCCAGCGCGACGAGCTGGCGCCCGATCGGCAGGCCGGTGGCTTTCTGCTCCTTCAGGCCGATGCGCAGCTGGTCGACGGTGATGAGTCCCTGTGAAACCAGGGTTTCACCCATGCGGAGTTTTTTGCGGCGCTCCATCGTGACTTATCTGACCGACTTCAACTGGCGTATGCGTATTTCGGCCTGGGTACCGTCAAAGCGGTGCACGCCATTGATCGCAAGCGCTTTTTCGTAATATTTCAGCGCGGCTGCAGGCTGACGCAACTGGTCGAGACTGACGGCCAGGTTGAAGGCGTAATCGGCATTGTCGGGCGCGCCGCGGAAGGCCTCGAAGTAGGCAGCCTGGGCATCGTTCCAGCGTTTCTGGTCGGCGTAGAGATTGCCCAGCGTTTGGTACAGATGCGGGCTGGGGTCACGTTCGATCAGCATTTTCAGGCGGCTTTCGGTTGCCTGGCTGTCGGTGTTGCCGAGCAGATCGAGCAGCGCGCCCTGGGCGGTGGCATTCAGCGGATCAATGTCCAGCACCTCGCGATACAGACGTTGCGCGTCCGCGTCGCGTTTCTGCGCGCTGGCAATCGCGGCCAGTCCCAGCAACGCGTCCACGTTGTGACCACGTGCCGCGATCTGGGCATAAAGACGTTGTGCTTCGGCGAGCGCACCACGTTGATAGGCAGAAAAGGCCCGGCTGAGCACGGTGCTTTGGGCATCGGGCTGGAACACAGGCCGGGGCGCGGGTAGCGGTGCGGGGCTGCGTGCGGAGGGCTCTGCACGCGGCGAGGCGAGGGCGGCGCGTGCAGCCGGACCCTCCGAACCAAGAGACGCGACCGCCGCCGGTGCCGCTTGTGAATCAGGCAAGGCCGGCACCTGAGCCTGCACCTGAGCCGGTGCCGGCTTGGCCGGGGCAGGGGGCGGAAGCAAAGCGGGTTGGGTTGGCGCGGCTGCGGGGGCGGCAGGCGCCACGGCAGTCACCGGCAGGGCCGTCGGCGGTTGCAGCGCAAAATAAAGATAGATTCCGTAGCCTGCCGCAACCAGCGCAGCCAGCAGCGCCGTAAGTGGAACCGGCGAGAGCTGCGGCCAGCGGAAACCTGGCCTGGGGCGGGCAGTGGGCGTGCGTTCGCTGCTGCCGAACAACAGTTCCGGTGGCTCCACCCATTCGCGTGCCGAAGCTGTGTCGGGTTCGAGGACGGGTTCCAGTTCAAGATGAGCATCGATCCGCTCATCCACACCCGGCCGTTCGACATCAGGCTTGTCCGCCTTGGCGGCTTCAGCCTGCTTCAATGCTTTCAGCAAAAGGCTCAAGGACTGCTCCGTGCCGTGGGCAACAGGCGCTGGAACTGGCGCAGTTCGTCGCTTTCCAGCGAGGGGTTGGACACCACAATGGGCCGCAGGAAGATCACCAGTTCAGTCTGATTGTTGATACGCTCATGCTGGCCGAATACCGCACCGATGCCCTCCGGGCGCGACAGGCCGGGCAGGCCATCCCGCGCGTTGTTGCTGTCGTCCTGGATCAGGCCGCCGAGGATGACGGTCTGGCCGCTGCGTACCTGCAGCAGCGATTCCATTTCCCGGACCTGGATGACAGGGATGGAGTTTTTAACAGAACCTAAAGCAGGATTGGGGTCCGGCACGGTGTCAACTATCCGTGAAATAGTTGGACGGACAGTCAAAGAGACCAGCCCCTGGTCGCTGATTTGTGGCGTGACGCTCATGACGATCCCGACCGGGACGGTGTGTGCGGTCGTCGTATAGGTGGAAGGGGTCAATACGATGCCGGTGGAGGATGTCGTGCCTGATTGCACATCAATAGAAAAATACACGAGGTTATTGACCACCTTGAGAAGCGCGGTCTGGTTGTTCAGTGCCATCAATTTCGGGCTGGAGAGTACCTTGGTTTTTCCAAAGGATTCCAGCAGGTCAATCGCAGCAGTAAATCCGTTTCCTGCGTTGGTGTAAGTGGCCTGAATAAATGGTGATAGCGCTCCTGCTAACGCGTTTGTCCCGCCTTTTGATGCGGTATCGATTGTCCAGCCAGTAACGCCTTGCAAAGTTCGGGTCCAGTCAATGCCCGCTCGATACTGGTCCTTGAGTGTGACTTCGACAATTGTTGCTTCGATCAGCACCTGACGCTGGGCGGATTGCATCACTCGATCGAGATACTGCTGCACCAGTTCCTGTTGCTTGGAGGTGCCCAGCACCGAGATTGTCCCTGCCACAGGATTGACTGCTACATCGTACTTGCCATCTCCCACGGGCTGGTTGGCGAATGCTGCAGTGAACAGGTTGGCCGCACCTGCCCCCGCCTTACTGGCCGCTTCGGCCTGCGACACCCGTTCGGCGCGTGCGGTTTTTTCGGCGTCCAGGCGGGCGGCGCGTTCGTCATTGCTCTGGGTGACAGCGCGGGTGCCGGCAAGCAGGGTGCGGATATTGTCGGCCAGCACGGCCCACAGGTCGTTGTTGGATTGGCTGGCAACTGTGGTGGTGGACGAATTGCCCGTGGAGTTGCCGCTGCTGCCAACACTGCCGCCTCCCGTGCTGGCAATTTCGGCCGCCACACCGACGCTCGATGTCGTATTGCGTGCGACGTTGACGTAGTTGACGCTGTAGGTTTTGACGTACGGGCTGTCGGGCATGATCGACACGGTGCGGCCGTTCATTTCGTAACGCAGGTTCGCCTGCCGGGCGATGCGGTCGAGGATGGCGGGCAGCGGCTCCTGCACCGCGTTGAGGGAGACCTTGCCGTCGATGCCCGGATGCAGGTCGATGTTGTACTGGGTGTCGCGTGCGATGGAAAACAGCAGGTCCTTGACCGGCACGTCGTTGACCACCACGGTGTAGGTCGGTACCGGTGTCCGTGTTCTGGGCGCGGCCAGGGTGGGCACGGACTTCACCGGTTCGGGCGGCTGGCTGGCGGGTACGGCCGCCTGGCTGGGCTGGCTGATGTGGCCGGGCGAGGTGTCAAACGCCTGCGGCGGCACACAGCCGCCCAGCAGCACGAGACCGGCCAGCGCCAGGCGCGTCATTACGAAGTGTTTCGACACAGCGTTCATCATGATCCAGTAGGTAAGACTACAGTGCGCATTTTGCCGACCGTGCGCAGAAACGGTGATTCTGCAACTGAACCAGGCAGCGTGCGCAATGCTGCCATGGCCGTCTCGCGGTTGGGGAATTCACCCACCAGGATCATCCAGGCGGGTGCACCCCGGCTCAGGCCGTGCAATACGCGCACCGGTTTCGGGGTGGCGTGAAGGCCTCCCAATAATACGGCGGCCTCGCCGGCTTCTTTAGCCGCAGCGACTTGAATGACGTGGGTGTCGGTCGCGGCAGTGGCGAGCCAGCGCTGGGTTTGCGTCGCCAGTTCGGCGACCTGTGCGGTGGATGGGGCTGGTGGGCCGGCGGGAGTTGGAGGTGTGGATTTGCCGGCAGGTGCGGCCGGCGGAGGCACCGGGGCAAACGCCTGCCAGGTTACAAACGCTACCAGCCCGAGTGCGGCTGCGAGTCCGGCGCCCAGCCAGATCCAGCGGGGCAGTCCGGCAGGCTGGCCGGGCTGCCGTGGACGCATGTCGGCATCGCCTGCCGCAGCATCCAGGTGGGCCGGCGTCAGCGTGTGGGTCTGCCCGGCATAGGCCGCCAGCAGGGTTTTGTCGGCCAGCACATTGATCCGGCGCGAGAGGCCGCCAGACAGTCGTGTCATGCGCGTAATCAGCGCGGGGGAAAACAGGTCGGGTCCGCGATAGCCGGCCACCGTCAGCCGCGCGCGCAGGTAGTCGGCCACTTCGGATTCGGTGAGCGGCGACAGGTTCAGGCTCAGGGTGATGCGATCCTTGAGTTGGCGGATGCGCGGGTCGGCCAGTTGGGTATCGAGTTCGGGCTGGCCAAACAGCACGATTTGCAGCAACTTGTCGGTGGCGGTTTCCAG
>JBFHXL010000126.1:0-5643 GCA_041599035.1 Thiobacillus sp.
GTGTTCTTTGCCACCCCCAACGGCGTGGCGATGCAGCAGACCCGCGCCCTGCTCGATGCCGGCGTCAAGGTGATCGACCTGGCGGCCGATTTTCGCATCAAGGATGTGGCGGTGTGGGAGCAGTGGTACAAGATGGAACACGCCTGCCCCGACCTGGTGGCCGAGGCGGTGTATGGCCTGCCCGAGATCAACCGTGCGGCGATCAAGGGCGCACGCCTGATCGCCAACCCGGGGTGCTATCCCACGGCGGTGCAACTGGGCTTTCTGCCCCTGCTGGAGTCGGGCGCGGTGGACAGCGGGTTTCTGGTGGCCGATGCCAAATCCGGCGTGTCGGGTGGCGGACGCAAGCCCGAAACCCATATCCTGTTCGCCGAGGCGGCAGACAACTTCAAGGCCTATGCGGTGGGTGGGCATCGTCACTGGCCGGAGATCAAGCAGGGACTGGAAAGCTTTGCCGGCAAGCCGGTGGGCTTTACCTTCGTGCCGCATCTGACGCCGTTGATTCGCGGGATCCACGCCACGTTGTATGCCAGGATCAGCACCGATATCGACCTGCAAAGCCTGTTCGAGAAACGCTATGCGGGCGAAGCCTTCGTCGATGTGATGCCCGCCGGCGCGCATCCCGAGACCCGCTCGGTGCGCGGCGCCAACATGTGCCGCATCGCCGTGCATCGCCCGCAGGGCGGCGACACCGTGGTGGTGCTGTCGGTGATCGACAACCTGGTCAAAGGCGCGGCCGGGCAGGCGGTGCAGAACATGAATATCCTGTTCGATCTGCCCGAAGATACCGCGCTGGCCGATGTGGGAATGCTGCCGTAATCACGGCGGAACTCCGTTGTTTAAACAGGGTCTTTACTTGACGTTGAACGGGTGAAGCGGATAATTGGCCCACATATTTTCAAGGAGCACCACTATGAATGCAGCAACCGAAATGGACGCCCCGCTGATCTTCACCGAGAGCGCGGCCAGCAAAGTCAAAAGCCTGATCGATGAGGAAGGCAACCCGGATCTGAAACTGCGCGTCTTCGTGTCGGGCGGCGGCTGTTCCGGTTTTCAGTACGGCTTTACCTTCGACGAGACGCAAAATGCCGACGACACCGTGATGGTGAAAAACGGCGTGAGCCTGCTGGTCGATTCGATGAGCTTCCAGTATCTGGTGGGCGCCGAGATCGATTATTCCGAAGGTCTGGAAGGCGCGCAGTTCGTGATCAAGAACCCGAATGCCACCACCACCTGCGGGTGCGGTTCCTCGTTCTCGGCGTAATTGTTTTCTCGGCGTAGTTTTTCGCCAGACGTAAAAAAGGGGCTGCGGCCCCTTTTTTACGTCTGCAGGCTACGCTCAGGCGGTGTAAATCGCACCCAGAATCCGCGCGCCCCGTGCGCCGGTTACCGACGGCAGGTTGCCCGGAGCATGATGCAGCGCCTGTCGCGCCAGCCAGGCGAAGGCGAGCGCTTCCACCCAGTCCGGATCGATGCCAATTCCGGCGGTCGTTGCCACCCGGATATCCGGCAACCGCGCAGCGATGCGCTTCATCAGCGTGCCGTTGTGCGCGCCGCCGCCGCAGACATAGAGTTCCTGTACCCCCGCGCATTCGCGACCTACGGCATCGCTCAGGCTCATGGCGGTGAATTCGAGCAGGGTGGCCTGCACGTCGGCCGGGTCGATGACGTGATCGAAGCGGGCGAGCGTGGTGTCCAGCCAGTCCAGATTGAATTGCTCGCGCCCGGCGCTTTTGGGCGGCGGCAGAGGCAGGTAGGGGTGCGCCATCAACTTCTCCAGCAGGTCGGGGTGGACCGTCCCGCTGGCCGCCCAGGTGCCGTCCTGGTCGTAATGCGCGTCGCCGTGCCGTTTGATCCAGGCGTCCAGCAGCATGTTGCCGGGGCCGGTGTCCCAGCCGCGCACCGTGCCCTGTACCGGCAGGTCGGTGATGTTGGCGATGCCGCCGATATTGGCGATGACGCGGTGGAGGTCCGGATGCCGCAGCGCCTGGGCGTGAAAGGCGGGCACCAGCGGCGCGCCCTGGCCACCGGCTGCGATGTCGCGGCTGCGAAAGTCGGAGACGACGGAGATTCCGCTGAGTTCGGCCAGCAGGGCGGCATTGCCGATTTGCAGCGTGTAGCCGTCTGCGGGGCGATGGCGCAGGGTCTGGCCGTGGCAGCCGATGGCGCGCACGCTGGCGGCACTGATTCCGTCGAGCAGGGCGCCGACCGCGTTGGCGTACAGGCGCGCCAGGTCATTGGCGGCGCAGGCGGCAAGGTGGATTTCGTCGGGTTGCGGGGTGTGCAGCGCCAGCAAGCGGGCGCGCAGGCTGTCCGGGTAGGGCAGGTAATGGCTGTGAAGAAGGCGGGTCTCGCCTGTGGCGCTTATCTCGGCAAGAACCGCGTCGACACCATCCAGACTGGTGCCGGACATGAGGCCGATGTAGCGTTCTGCTGACTGCGGGAACGCTGCCTCATGCGCGTGGCCTGGACTCAATCGAGTGCAGCAAGGTTGGTGCCGCGCAACAGGGCCAGCCGGTCAGACCAGTTTGCAGTTTGCTCCAGGAAGCGTGCACGTTGGGCCACGTTCAGGGGTGGCGCCCCCGGCAGTTTGATCGCCATGGGATTTTGCGGCCGGCCGGCGATGCGCACTTCATAATGCAGGTGGGGGCCAGTCGATGCACCGGTCGTGCCGACATAGGCGATGACTTGCCCCTGGCTGACCGAGCGCCCGGCACGGAGCCCGGACGCGAACGCGCTGAGGTGAGCGTAGTAGGTCTCGTAGCCGTTGTTGTGCCGCAGGATCACGAGCTTGCCGTAACCGCCCCGGCGTCCGGCAAAAACCACGGTTGCGTCGCTGGTCGCCTTGACCCGGGTGCCGGTGGGGGCGCCGAAGTCGACGCCGGTATGGGCGCGGTGAAAGCCGTAAACCGGGTGCTTGCGTGAATTGCTGAAACTGGAGGTGACACGGGAGAATTCCAGCGGCGAGCGCAGGAAACCCTTTTTCAGCGACTCGCCTTCAGGGGTGTAAAAGGCTTCATGCCCCGACTTGTCGCGGAACAGCACGGCCCGGTGGACCTTGCCGGCATTGATGAATTCGGCGGCCAGCAGTTTCCCGGCGGCGACGGGCTCGCCATTGCGGTAGGTGACAGTGTAGATGACGGAGAAGGTGTCGCCACGGCGCAAGTCTTCGCGGAAATCCAGGCTGGTGGAAAAGGTTTCGGCCATCTGGTTGGCAATTCTGTCGGGGATGCCGGCGCTGTCGGTGGCGCCATACAGCGACGAGATGATGCGACCGGAACGCATCACGACGCGGCTTTCCAGCAGATCGTTGCTCTCTTCAGTGACAAACCCCGCATCCTGGCGGCGGATGATCAGAGCGGGCGCATCACTGCGTTCAAAGCGAATGGTTTGCAACTGGCCGTCTTGCGTGGTGGTCGCCTGAATGCGCTTGCCGGCGCGGACGCTGGAAACCATCTGACGAACGGCTCCCGTGGTCAGCAGGCGCTGAATTTCCAGATCATCGATTTTCAGCCGCGACAATGCGCTGGCAAGGGTGTCGCCGGGCTGAACCAGGCTTTCGCGTTCAAACGTGCCGGTGCTGTCGGCCGTAGTCGTGACCGGCAATGCAATCGCTTCAGTGATGGTTTGCGGGGGAATGTCGAGCGTGTTGGTGTCCGGCGCCAGGCCGAAGGCGGCCACCACGCCAAAAAGCGGCAGGCTGGAAAGCGCGACCAGCGTGCGCAGGCTGAAGCGGCGTTCCGCTCCGGTCATGCGATGGGTTAAGATTCTCAGTTTGGTGAGCGGCATGGACCGTTTCCCTTCCATATTTGAGCGGGGAGTTTAACACAGATCTCCACGGCTATTTGTTCAATTCAAACAGCGGCTTGTAGCTGCCGGATGAAAGGCTATCCACCCGTAACGGTCGGATTTGAACAAACTTGACCCGCAACAAGAGAGGAATTTGATGCTGGACGCGTTACAGGAAATCAAGCGTGGGGCCGACGAGGTGCTGGTCGAGGCCGAGTTGATCGAAAAATTAAAGGCCGGCCGCCCCTTGCGTATCAAGGCGGGCTTCGACCCGACGGCACCCGATTTGCACCTGGGGCATACCGTGCTGCTGAACAAGTTGCGCCAGTTCCAGCTGTTGGGACACCAGGTGATATTCCTCATCGGGGATTTCACCGGCATGATCGGCGACCCGACCGGCAAGAACACCACCCGCCCGCCGCTTACCCGCGAAGCCGTAGCTGAAAATGCCACAACCTACCAGGAACAGGTATTCAAGATTCTGGATCCGGCCCTGACCGAGGTGCGCTTCAATTCGGAATGGATGGAGGGGCTGGGGTCGGTCGGCATGATCCGCCTGGCGGCGACGCATACAGTGGCGCGCATGCTGGAGCGGGACGATTTCCACAAGCGCTATGCCAGCCAGCAGCCGATCGCGATCCATGAGTTCCTGTATCCGCTGATCCAGGGCTATGACTCGGTCGCGCTGAAAGCGGACGTTGAACTGGGCGGCACCGACCAGAAATTCAACCTGCTGATGGGGCGCGAACTGCAAAAGCATCACGGCCAGCCCGCTCAGTGCATCCTCACGATGCCTTTGCTGGAAGGCACGGATGGCGTCAACAAGATGTCGAAGTCGCTCGGCAACTACATCGGCATCAACGAGCCGCCGCAGGAGATTTTCGGCAAGCTGATGTCGGTGTCGGACGATTTGATGTGGCGTTATATCCAGTTGTTGTCATTCGAGTCGCTGCAGACGATCGAGGGCTGGAAGCAGCAGGTGGCCGCCGGCGCCAACCCGCGCGACATCAAGGTGGGGTTTGCGCAGGAAGTCGTTGCCCGCTTTCACGGCGCGGCCGCAGCGACCCAGGCGCTGGCCGATTTCGAGGCGCGCTTCCAGCGGGGGGCGCTGCCGGAGGATATGCCGGAAATCAGCCTGGCGGGCATTGAGGGCGCTTTGCTGGTGCCGCAGCTGTTGAAGCAGGCGGGGTTGGTGCCCAGCACCTCGGATGCGATCCGCCAGATTGCCGGCGGTGGTGTTCGGATTGACGGCGAGCGCGTGGCCGATAAAGGCGTGGCGGTGCCCGTGGGCGCGACCGTGGTGGCGCAAGTCGGCAAGCGGAAATTTGCGCGCGTCACAATTATTTAAAAATTAATTCGCCGAAAGTGTTGACGGATTATTTTTGCTCTGTAGAATGCGCACCTTCTCGAAACGGCCTTCCAGTGGAAGCTGAAGTGCTAATCGATTGATCTTTAACAATTTACAGCCGATAGGTGTGGGTGTTGTTGCGGTAGTTGGGCTGGCTTCGGTTGGTCTGACAACTAGCATAAATGCTCACACTTTAATGAAGTAATTCATTTGAGTTGAGCGAAGTATTTGAAGTAATAGCAGGTATTGAACTGAAGAGTTTGATCCTGGCTCAGATTGAACGCTGGCGGAATGCTTTACACATGCAAGTCGAACGGCAGCACGGGAGCTTGCTCCTGGTGGCGAGTGGCGAACGGGTGAGTAACGCGTCGGAACGTACCGAGTAATGGGGGATAACGCAGCGAAAGCTGTGCTAATACCGCATACGCCCTGAGGGGGAAAGTGGGGGATCGCAAGACCTCACGTTATTCGAGCGGCCGACGTCTGATTAGCTAGTTGGTGGGGTA
>JBFHXL010000127.1:0-5639 GCA_041599035.1 Thiobacillus sp.
GGTCCGGCGGCGTTCATGGCGAGGTTGCCGCCGATGCGGCAATAGGCGCTGCTGCCGGGGTCGGGCGGATAAAACAGGCCGACGCTGCGCGCGAGGCGGTCGATGTCGTCGGTGACCACGCCGGGCTCGACCACGATGAAGCGGTTGTGGGGGTCGAGTTCGAGCACGCGCCGCATGCATTCGAAGCTGACGACGACGCTGCCGGGCGAGGGCAGGGCGCCGCCGACGTTGCCGGAACCGGCGCCGCGCGGCGTCAGGGCGATGTGGTGTTCGAACGCAATGCGCACGAGCGCGAGCACGTGTTCGTGCGACGCGGGAAACAGCACGGCATCGGGCGCGACACGATGCGGCGTTTCATCGTGCGCATAGAGGGCGAGCGTGGACGCATCGTCGAAGACACGATCCGGCCCCAGGGCGGAGCGGAATGCAGCGAGCGCGGGTTGAGCGAGCATGACGAATTGAATCTGCAGCGGATGATGCTCAGACCGGCTTCTCGGGCGGGAGTTGCGCGAGCAGTTGCGCGGTCGTGTCGGCGTCGAAGTCCATGCCGATCTCCCAGCCCGGATTGAGCGAAATCGGCACGCCGCCGCCGATGCGGCGCAGCAGCCAGGACAGTTCGGTCAGGATGCCGCCGGCATATTCCGGGTAGTGCTCGACGAACGGCTTGGCGCGTTCGGGGCTGGTGAACACCAGCAGGACGCGCTCGCCATTCTCGTCTTCGATGATCAGCGGCTCGGCCTGGGTCGAGCGCTGGAAGCCCTTTATCGGGGTTTTTTCGTCGCGCACCGGCATGAACACCTGCTGGTCCAGCAGCTGGAGCACGAAGGTCTCGGGGTCGTGGGTGCCGGCATGGACGGCAGCCAGCTGTTCTTCTAGTGCGTTGTGGGGGATGAATTTCATGATGGATGGGCTCTTGCAAGGGTGAAAACAGTGTAACCGATGGCGAACGGCAGGGGGCGTCAGGGCACCCAGCGCTCGGGGTGCGCCCAGAAACGGGAATTGAGCCAGTCCGGCACGCTCTTGTAGGTATCGAGGTCGTAGTAATAGACCCGGGTGCGGCTGGCCGGGTCGTCAAGCGAAAGGCTGAAGCCCAAGGCCCGAAAGAGCGATTCGTCCAGTGCGCAGGCCTCGTGCGCGACAAGCAGCAGGCGCGGCGAAACATACAGCCGCACCTGATTGATCAGCTGTTGCGCGTGCTGTGCGTCCAGACCGTCGAGCGCATCGACCCCCAGAGCGAGCTCGCAGGCGGGTAGCGGCGGCGGACCGTACCGGCTCACCCGCGTGTCAGGGACGGCGTCGCGCAGCAGTTGTTGGGCGGCCGCATCAAGCGCGCATACGCTGTCGGGCCGGATCTCCCGCACGCGTGCAAGCAGGTGGTCGCGCCAGATCATCGCGTCAGGCTTTGCGTGGCATGCGGACCAGCCGGGTGCCTGCGATGCGGTCATGCAGGAACTGCTTGTCGCGGTCGACGAGCGCCCACCAGACCCCGATGCCAGCCAGCAGCAGTCCGGGCACGGCGAGCGCAAAGCGGAATGCCGCCTGCCTGAAGGTGAGCGTTGCGCCATTTTGGCGGACCAGCCGGATGCGCCAGGTTTTCATCGCCAGCGTTTGCCCGCTGCGCAGCCAGAACGTGCTGAAATAGGCGAACAGCACGCACAGGATGTACGCCTGGAACAGATGCCGCTGCCAGGGTGCATGCATCTCGCCCACCACCGGCATGACGATGAAGGAAGCGACGAAAACCACCGCGGTGACCAGCAGCGACTCATAGACCATGGCGGCGATGCGTACAAGGAAAGAAGCCGGAACAAGGTTTGTTGCGTTGTCGTCCATGAGGGTCCTATATTGAAGGCGTGACGTGGCGCGGCAATATGCCACAGTGCGCGCCGACATGACCAATCGCAAGGAGAGGCCGATGCATATCGTAAAGCAGTTGATGGCCATTCCCGGCGTGATCGCCGCCGGAGAGTATGCCTATCGCGGTGACCGCTTCTCGTATCAGGGCGAACTCAGCGACGAGTTTGCGCGCATGGCGTCGATCCTGTGCCGCGCCAACACGCTGACGGTCAATCTGCAATCCGAGATCATCGACGCCTCGGCCGAAAACTGTGGCTGCCGTCCGGTGCAGGGCTGGATCATGCGGGGCGCGCAGGTCACGCTGTGTGCGGTCGGAAATTATTTTGCATTCATCGAAACGCGTGACGAACTGCTGAACGATGTGATGACCATCATGCGTGCCAAGGTGGGCGACGTGCATGAGGATCTGCTGGTCAGCCTGTATGCCAGGCTGGGCGGCGACACCAATGAGCCCTTGTACTGAATCCCCTTGTGTTGAATCTGGAAATTGACTGGAGGGCGGGAACATGAACCTGGACAAAATGATGGAGGTGCCGGGCGCAATGGCGGCGTTTACCTACACCGACAAGGGTGAGCTGCAGTCCCACCAGCTGCGCGAAGGTACCGAGCTGACTTTGCAGGTGCTCGACATGCTGGCCCGTTCGTGCGTCGCCAATCTGGCGATCGCCGGCATGGAGGCGCGCGGCTGGGAAGCCCTGACCGGGCAGGCCGGCTTCCAGCCGCTCGAGGGATTTTCGCTCATCGGGCTGGAATGGTCGGTCGTCGCCAATGGCACCTGTGGCATGGTGGTGCGGAATCGTGACGCCGACTACGAAGCCGCCTTCGATGCCGTCCAGTCGGCCTGAGGAGCACGCATGTCGCTGAAAAAAATTCTGGTGCTCGATGGGGTGACGGCGGTGTGCCGCTTCGGTGACGACGGCGGGGTCATCGAGGCTGAGGGCCTGTTGTCGCAGGAATGGATGGATCACCTGGCGAAGTACGCCCAGTGGTACCGTCGCGTGGTGTCGAGCAATACCGATCTGCTGTCGCTGTTTTCCCAGATGCCCGGCTGGGTCCCGTCACGCGGCTGGATCGTGAAAGGTGCCGCCACCACGGTGTGCGGCGTCGGCAACGTGGTCTGCCTGGTCGATAACGCAGAGGGGTCGCTGAATCAGCTGATGCAGGCATTGGGCAAGGCGGCGCACGAATAATCGGGTGCCGCCGCCCGGCACATGCCGCGGTTCACCCCACCCCCCCCTCCGCACGCGGAGGGTTTTTTTCATTTCGGACGAGTGCCTGGTTTCTGGCAAGTGCGGCGGCCGGATGCACGAAAGCCCCTGCCGGATGCCTGCCGGCGCATGATTTCTTGACCGAAACAGGGCAAAACGATTACCCTCCCGTGTTCACCAACGAATTGATTTATTGCCAGTTTATGGAAGCCACGGGCGCCGAGATCGTTGTACGTTGTCTGGCCGAAGAGGGGGTCGAGTTTGTGTTCGGCTACCCCGGTGGAGCTGTGCTCAACATCTACGACGAAATCTTCAAGCAGAACAAATTCAAGCATGTGCTGGTGCGCCACGAGCAGGCCGCGGTGCATGCGGCAGACGCCTATGCGCGTTCCACCGGTCGCGTCGGGGTGGCGCTGGTCACCTCGGGGCCGGGCGTCACCAATGCGGTGACCGGGATCGCCACCGCCTACATGGATTCCATCCCCATTGTCGTCGTGACGGGCCAGGTGCCGACCCCGGCGATCGGGCTGGATGCGTTCCAGGAAGTGGATACCGTGGGGATCACGCGTCCCTGCGTCAAGCACAACTTCCTGGTCAAGGACGTCAGGGATCTGGCGGTGACGATGAAGAAGGCGTTCATCATTGCCGCCAGCGGCCGTCCCGGCCCGGTCGTGATCGACGTGCCGAAGGACGTGACCGCGCAGCTGACGGAATTCGACTACCCGGACACGGTCGAGATGCGTTCCTATAATCCGGTGATCAAGGGGCATAACGGGCAGATGAAGCGCGCCGCGCAGATGCTGCTCGAGGCCAGGCGCCCGATGGTTTACGCCGGCGGCGGCGTGGTGCTGGGCAATGCCTCGGAGCAGCTGATCGAACTGGCGCGCCTGCTGGGTTTCCCCGTCACCAACACCCTGATGGGACTGGGCGGCTATCCGGCCACCGACAAGCAAAGCCTCGGCATGCTGGGGATGCACGGCTCCTACGAAGCCAACATGGCGATGCAGCACTGCGACGTGCTGCTGGCGGTGGGCGCGCGTTTCGACGACCGCGTGATCGGCGACCCCGCGCATTTTGCCCGCGAGCAACGCCGCATCATCCATATCGACGTCGATCCGTCGTCGATATCCAAGCGTGTCAGGGTCGACGTGCCGATCGTCGGCGACGTGCAGAACGTGCTGACCGATATGCTGGCCCTGCTGAAGCAGGCCAAGGACAAGCCCGACGAGACCGCGCTCAATGCCTGGTGGACGCAGATTGAACTGTGGCGCTCGAAAAACTGCCTCAACTACAACCGCCAGAGCGCCATCATCAAGCCGCAATACGTGGTGGAAAAATTATGGGAGACGACCAAGGGCGATGCCTTTGTGACGTCGGATGCGGGCCAGCACCAGATGTGGGCCGCGCAGTATTACAAGTTCGACAAGCCACGCCGCTGGATCAACTCCGGCGGCCTCGGCACCATGGGCGTCGGCCTGCCGTATGCCATGGGGGTGCAGCTCGCACACCCCGAGGCACAGGTTGCCTGCATCACCGGCGAATCGAGCATCCAGATGTGCATTCAGGAACTGTCCACCTGCAAGCAGTACCGCATCCCGATCAAGATTGTCATGCTCAATAACCGCTACATGGGCATGGTGCGGCAGTGGCAGGAGTTCTTCTACGGCAGCCGCTACGCCGAGTCCTACATGGAATCGCTGCCCGACTTCGTCAAGCTTGCCGAGTCCTACGGCCATGTCGGCATGCGCATCGACAAGCCCGAAGATGTCGAAGCCGCGCTGCAGGAAGCCTTCTCGCCCGCATTGAAAGAGCGTCTGGTGTTCATGGACTTCCAGACCGACCCGGCCGAGAACGTCTTCCCCATGGTGGCGGGCGGCAAGGGCTTGTCCGAAATGATTCTGGCGGAGGAGCTGTGATGGTGCGCCGTCATATTATTTCGCTGCTGATGGAAAACGAGGCGGGCGCACTGTCGCGCGTGGCCGGGCTGTTTTCTGCACGTGCCTACAACATCGAATCGCTGACGGTCGCGCCGACCGAAGATGCGACCCTGTCGCGCATGACCATCGTGACCGTGGGATCGGAAGACATCATCGAGCAGATCACCAAGCAGCTGAACAAGCTGGTCGACGTGGTCAAGGTGATGGACCTGACCGAAGGGCCTCACATCGAGCGCGAGCTGATGCTGGTGAAGGTCAAGGCAACGGGGGCGGGACGCGATGAAATGAAGCGCACCTCCGATATTTTCCGCGGCCGCATCATCGACGTCACCGAGGCGACCTACACCATCGAATTGACCGGCGCCGGCTCCAAGCTCGACGCCTTCCTGGAGGCGATCGATTCTGCCTCCATCATCGAAACCGTGCGCACCGGCGCGTCTGGCATCGGACGCGGCGAACGGAGTCTCAAAGTTTGAACAAAGTTTGAAACAGAAAAGTTTGAAACAGCGCAGCTTCAAAATCTGATTTTTTATTTTCCTCAGGATTCCACCATGAAAGTTTATTACGACAAGGACGCCGACCTTTCCCTCATCAAGAAGCGCAAGGTCGCCATCATCGGCTACGGTTCGCAGGGCCA
>JBFHXL010000128.1:0-5638 GCA_041599035.1 Thiobacillus sp.
ATAAGTTATTCGGTATATTCATTCCACGCTGAGCAGTAATTGTCGGATAGACAACTTCCATGCACCCTGGCTTCGTTAGCTAATCCTGTAATCCTTAGAATCAAATGCCCCAACCTGAATGCCGACAGTGGCTCCCACCGATCGACACCCCACTATGCGATTTACATGGATGCTATGACGATCTTTTCGCCACGTATGGCTTTGCTAACCGACTAGCTATTGAACTTCAGAAAAATGATGCGGATCCGATCCTCGCTGACGCACTGACAACTGCCATCTTCATCAGGTATAGCCGCAGCTTCACCACTGGCTCGCGTCGACGACTTCAAGTCGAGGAATTCTCGGACCTCACTTTTTCCGAGCTGAGCCTTCATAAAAGACTTCAAGAAACGCGAGATTGGCACATGGCGCATCCCGTCAATCTCCAGGAGAGCCATGCCATCTACGTTGTTTTTGACACCGGTGAACCAACATCCTGCGAGGGTGTTTCGATCGAAAGCCGATCATGCAGAGACTTGACCTTGGTGGTGGATGAAGCTGAAGCTGTCGCGGCGCTTTGTCAGCGATGGATCGATTGGCTTCATCCACAGATTGAGCTTGAGTATCAAAGACTTCGATCAATTGCCCAACGATTAACACGTGCACAATTACTAGCATTACCCACGCGAGAAATCGAGCCCAATCAGAACCTGCAGGCTCGCAGAAGGCAACGCGGATCAAACCGACGTGGTAACGACGCCGAAACTTTCAATGACAGTGGGCACTGACAGGAGAGGATTTGCAGAGCACATTACCATCCCCAGCACGACATTAAGAGTCGACAGCGACGATCTCAACACGGTAGACTCCGCACCGTAATGAAGGTCATACGGGCGTCGTATAGTGGCATTACCTGAGCTTCCCAATCTCATGGCGTACCCTGCGGGATGCCAGCCGTCCGCAATGCGCCGCCAACTAGCCGCTAGATTGAAATTCTGGAGTGACTCCTCCGGCCGAGCTCCTGCCAACAACCCAGCAGCGATGAACCTCAGGACTTAGCCAAATCTTCCGGACGATTCAGGTTCGCGAAAGCAGCGGCATCAAACAAAACCTCTGTAGACGGACGCTCTGCCTGCCAACGGCGCACCGCCCGTTCACCCCGTTCCAGAAACGCAACGAGGGCATCGCGCTGGTCGGTGCGCACGATAAAGCAGGTGTGGTGCGTGTGCGTGTCGTCTGCCGCGATGGCCAGCGATACCTGCGCCTGCTGCGCGGCATCCAGCAGGCGCGCCACCAGATCGGTTGGCAGATGCGGCGTGTCGCACGGCACCACCACCAGCCAGTCGGCCGTCACCGACTGCATGGCCGTTAGAATGCCGGCCAGCGGGCCGGGGTAATCGGGCAGGGTGTCTGGCAACACGCGCTGGCCATACGCCGCGTAGGTGTCCAGATTGCGGTTGGCGCTGATGACGAGTTCGTCGACCTGCGGGCGCAGCACATCGAGCGCCCACTCGATCAGGGGGCGGCCGCGGTATTCGATCAGACCCTTGTCGGCGCCGCCCATGCGGCTGCCCTGGCCGCCCGCCAGGATGACGGCAGCGACCGATGCCATGCCCGATTTACTGCCGCCGCGCATAAAGATGAAAGCGGTCGAAGCGATCGCCGGGGCGCGCACCGGCCCAGCGCTGAACCCAGACGGGCGAAGCGTGCGGTTCGGCATTGCGGTCGCGCGTTTCCACCAGCAACCAGTTGCAGCCGACATCGGTGGGAACCAGCACGCGCCCGCTATGGTAGGCCAGCAGCAGGCGCTGCTGGCTGTTCATCTGATAGGTCTGGATGCACTCTGCGGCCGGCACTCTGTCTGCAATCTCCGCGGCCACGCTGACATAGCTCAGGCGGCGGTCGAGCGGCACCTGGAACAACGCCATCAGCAAGACCCAGATGAAGGTGATGCCCGCTGTCCAGACCAGGATGGGGCGCAGCGCCGAACGGCGAATGCGGCTCAGGAACACGATCCAGGCCAGGGTGACGAGCGCGCCCAGCGCCAGCGCCCACGGCCGCAATTCGCCGACGCCGGTCATGCCCAGGCGGGTCAGCCGCGCCGCCAGCCGTGCCGGCGTGCCGAGGTCGTGCGCGCTCCAGTAGACCCAGAACACCAGCGCCATGAATCCAAACAGCGTGATGCCAAACCACAACAACGCATAGGCCGCGCCGCGCCGCAAAGCGAACAGCCCGGTTGCTCCCAGCAGGGCCAGCGGCAGCAACAGGATAAGGCCCTGCTCCTCGCCGGGATGCGCGTCGAAGGCATAGAGGCCGAGCAGGCCGAGCAGCGCGCCGAGCGGCAGCAGAATGCCCGGCGTCCGCCACTTGCGCCGACCGAGATACAGCGCCCAGGCCGCCAATGGCCATGCCGGCCAGGCGTACCAGCCCAGAATGCCCAGATAGAAAGTCGGACGCAGCCCCACCTCGCCGTGCCAGCGTTGCAGATTGAGCGCACGCGCGAACGGAATCGCCTGGGTGGCAAGATACGCCAGCCAGACCGCACTCGCGACCAGCGCCAGCCCCACGCTCCAGGCCAGCGCGCGCCGCGCCGCCGGGGTGCGGTAATCGTCCAGCCGCCACGACAAGCCCACGGCCAGAAGCAGGAACAGCGTCGCCTCCGCCGCACCGCCGGCGAGCAGCATCAACACGGCACCGCCGCCCAGCGCCCAGCCGCTGCGACTGTCGTGCGGCAGCCGGACAAGGCCATACAGCATGATCGCGGCCGCGGCCAGCTGGGCGGTGGCGGCATTGAGCTCGTGGCCACGCACCAGCAGGCCGATGCAGCCGAGCAGGGTCAGCGCGGCGGCCCAGCCGGCTTCCGCCCCGTACAGCACGCGCGCGGCGCGTGCGATAAAAAACAGCGCCAGCGCAATGAACAGGCCCGAGGCCAGCCGCGCGCCATCATGCAGCGGCAAAAATGCCGAGGTGAGCCAGGCGGTGGCGGTGGCCACCCAGTAATACAGCGGCGGAGTGGCGGACACGGTCTGCGGTGCCGCGCCGCTTTGCAGCAGCAACCACAACTGCACGAAGTGATCGCCGTCGCCGCCTTTCCACGGCGCGTGTCCCACCAGGCCCGGCAACAGCCAGGCCGCGCAAAGCAGCAGCAACCCAAACCGGGGCAACGAAAACGGGCGCTTAGCGGACAATTTTGAGACGCTGACCCGGTTTGGGTTCGCCGCTGGGATAAAGGTCGTTCAGCAGCCGCAGCTGGCTCTCGGCGTCGGCTTCCAGCGGCGATTGCCGCGCCAGCCCCGCCATGGTCATGCCCGGCTGGACGCTGATCACCTGCAGCACGTATGGCCGGGCGGCCCGTTTTTCGGCGGGGGTGATCGCACGAAAGCTGTTGATCGCCGCGCGCAGGGTGTCGCGCTCGCGCGCATAGGTGGGCTTGTCGCGGGCCATGCCGGCAATCAGATATTGGCTGCCGTTGAACACCACCGCTGCCACCACCACCGGCTTGCCCTGCTGCGACCCGGCCGCGAATGCAGCCGGATAGCCGCTGAGGGTGCCGTTGTCATAGCGTGCGCCGGCATCCAGCTTGACCCCCTTCTGCAGGGTTTCCAGCGGCTTGCTGCCTTTCGGTCCTGGCTGCAGCTCGACCAGGGCGTCACCCCCCGGGCTCATCGCCAGCACCCGGTCGGGGCGGTTCTGTACCCGCCAGCCCGGCGGAAACTGCATCGCCAGGCCGAGCTTCTCGTGCAGCAGCAGGTTGTTGCGGATCACGCCCTGGTCGGGGCTGTCGCCGAACACCACGCCCGCCATGTTCTGCAGGTACTCGCTGCGACCCTCGCGCGGGCTCGCGACGGCATATTTGTCCGCCTCGCCCACGACTTGCCTCAGGCGCGCATCATTGTCGGGATGGGTGTCGAACGTGCCATGGTAGGTATGCGGCTGGCGACCGTCGCGTTTGGCCTGCTCGGCGGCAAACAGCTCCTGGTTTTTCAGCACGCCGATGACCTCGATCATCGCCTGCGGGTTATAGCCGCTCTTGGCGAGATACTGGGCGCCGAGGCGGTCGGATTCCAGCTCGTGCTCGCGGCCATAGCCGGCCGTCCAGGCCTGTGCCAGCGATTGCAGCAGGGTGGAGCCGGCCTGATTGTCCAGGCCCGGCACCAGGATCGAACCCAGCACCGCGCCCAGCCCGGCCGCGGTGGCGACACTTTGCTGGCGCACCCCGTGGCGCGCGGTGACATGGCCAATTTCGTGGCCCACCACGCCGGCCAGTTCGGCCTCGGAATTCAGATACGCCATGATGCCGCGCGTGATGTAGACGTAGCCGCCGGGCAGCGCAAACGCATTGACGTCGGGACTGTCGACCACGGTGAAATGCCATTGCAGGTTGGGGCGATGGCTCTGCTTCGCCAGCCGCTGGCCGACCTCGTTGACATAGGCCTGCAACGCGGGATGGTCCAGCGCGGCGTATTCCCGCAGCACGTCCTGGTGCGCCTGCGCGCCCATGCGGATTTCCTGCTGCTCGGACATCAGCACAAAATCCTTGTCGCCGGTGACCGGGTTTTGCGCGCAATGGGTGAGCGCCAGCGCGCCGGCAATGACCACGACAATTCGGCGAAAAGCGGGATTCACGTCACTCTCTTCCTCGGGATGCGGCGCTGCGAATGGTAGACGCTGTGAATGATAGTTAGCGTGCTGCAAACATGCAAAAGGCGGCCGAAGCCGCCTTTTGCCCGCATTGCGCACGTGTGCGCTTATTTCATGCGTTGCCTGATTTCATGCCGTAGCGCTGGCGGAACTTCTCGACGCGGCCCGCGGTGTCGACGATCTTCTGCTTGCCGGTGTAGAACGGATGGCAAACCGAGCAGACTTCCACGTGCAGGGCGTCCTTGCCCAGCGTCGAGCGGGTTTTGAAGACGCTGCCGCAGGAGCAGGTCACGGTCACTTCGTTGTAATCGGGGTGAATGCCGGCTTTCATGGCAATTCCTTAAATGGGTTGAATTCGGAGAACGCGGGAGTATAGCGGAGCCGGGCGGACTGAGCAAGCCCACGCCCGCATTAGCCGCGACGCATCGAATCGAAGAATTCGCTGTTGTTCTTGGTCGCGCGGATCTTGTCCAGCAAGAACTCCATCGCTTCCATGTCGTCCATCGGGTACAGCAGCTTGCGCAGCACCCACACCTTTTGCAGGATGTCGGGCGGCAGCAGCAGTTCTTCGCGGCGGGTGCCGGAGCGGTTGACGTTGATTGCAGGATACTGGCGCTTCTCGGCCATCTTGCGGTCCATGTGGATTTCGAGGTTGCCGGTGCCCTTGAATTCTTCGTAGATCACATCGTCCATGCGGCTACCGGTGTCGATCAGCGCGGTGGCAAGAATGGTGAGGCTGCCGCCTTCCTCGATGTTGCGCGCGGCGCCGAAGAAACGCTTGGGCTTCTGCAGCGCGTTGGCATCGACGCCACCGGTCAGCACCTTGCCGGAAGCCGGCTGCACGGTGTTGTAGGCGCGCGCCAGGCGGGTGATCGAATCGAGCAGGATCACCACGTCCTTCTTGTGCTCGACCAGGCGCTTGGCGCGCTCGATCACCATTTCGGCGACCTGCACGTGACGGCTGGCGGGTTCGTCGAAGGTGGAGGCCACCACTTCGCCGCGCACGGTACGGCTCATC
>JBFHXL010000129.1:0-5623 GCA_041599035.1 Thiobacillus sp.
ATCGTTGAACATGCGCCCGCCGTTGAGATAAGACGTGGCGATGAAAAACGTGGCGTGAAGGCCGTGTTTTTGCAGGATGGGTAGCGCGTGGGTGACGTTGTCGGCATAACCGTCGTCGAAGGTGATCGCCGCCGCGCGTGCCGGCAGTGTGTCGGTCTTGAGCCGCGCAACGGCCTCTGGCAGCGGCAGGACATTGAATACCGATTTGAGCATGCCCATTTGCACGTCGAAGGTTTCGATCGTCGCCTCGCTTGGAAACAACGGATCGGTTTGCGGCAGCACCCGGTGGAAGATGAGGATGCTCAAACGGGCACGAGGGCCGGCTGGCGCAAGCCGGCCGGCCGCAAAACGGAAAACAGGGGATGTCAGGCTATGCATATAGACTTTTGTACTCGGGGCGTTAGAAATCATCAGGCAGGTTCAAGGATGAAGTGCAATTTGCGCACCTTTCGACTTTGGTTGGATTTGAAGAGGAAGCCCGAATAAACGCAATCTTTATGCCTGGGTTTGGCCTTTTTGCTTGCGGATGATCATCTGGTCCCGCCCTCGTCGCGAACCCAGACGAAATGCGGAAAATAGAGCGATAGGAATCACCATCAGCTTGTGGCTCGCCAACTTGAGCTTCCAGGAGGGTAGGGGCGCTTTCGAAAACAGATGTAATCGCCCGAGCGGGTAATAATGCATATCCAGCCTTCTTGCCAGCCGCGCCAAACCCCGGCGCGAGAAAAAAGCGATGTGCTGCCCTGTTTCAAGCGAGTAGTAACCCCATTTGTTGGCGGGAGGCGGGGAGTTGTCGGGAAAAACTTCGGTTGTGAATATCAATGTGCCGGATTGATGCGTGCTCAGGTTTTGCTGGATAAATTCGAGCGGGTTGGTCGTGTGTTCAAGAACCTCGATTGCACTGACGGCCAGGCAGGCGCCGTGTCGGGATTCGTAATCGAATCCCCTGGCAAACAGGTTATTTGCGTAGCGGTCAGACCAGTAGTAATCGAATCCGAGGTCGCGCATGAGACGGGTCAGCAGGCCATACCCACCTGCTACATCGACATACTTGGCTTGTCCCCGGTCGCCTAAAACCAGGTAATAGATCGCCGCGAGCCTGAGGGCGGTGAAGATATTCCGTACGGCAACGTCCGTGTCAGCCCATACGATGGCATCCGAGTAAGCCTCGTCTAGCCATGTGGGCTGGTTGACGAATATGTGGTCGCACTCAGCGCAATAGTGGTAGGGCGTGTCGTATTTACATAAGATTTTAGCGCTGAAAATGACGCTGGTTTCGGAACCGCAAATATGACAAACCATCAAGAATCACCGGCTACTTGTTGATACATGCATCGCATTTTTGTCCCCTTTTGCGATAATTCGACGGCAAGTGACTATGACAGTAAGGCCAACCCGATAGGCTTGTAAACTTTTGAACACATGCCTTGATCGAGAACTGGTTCGTTGACATTACCTTGTGGTTTCGATCGTGGTGAGTTCCGTTGTTAGCGTCTTCCAAGCATTTTCTTTGCGACCGGCCGCAGGTAATTGAGGCCGAGTGCATGCTCGGCATGAAACATCCATAGCCGTCTCCGGATCATGGATGCCAGGTCCTTGCGCCCCATTTCTTCAAGCGGCGTGACCAGTTCGTCAAAGAATTCAACTTCGACATCTGAACGGACACGAATCGGCCCCAGCATGTCGGCGGTGATGTCATTGAAGGGAAAGGCCTGTGACTGGGTGAGCTTGCCGCAGGCCAGAAGCTCAAGCATGGTGCGTACGCATTTTGAGCAGCGACCACAATTCAAGTGGCCTTCGGGGACGGCGCCCGTATCCCAGCATACCCGAAGGGAATTTAATGCCAGGGGCCATTTCGACAGGATTTGAATTTTTTCCAGGCGGCCGAATTGCTCCATATCTCCGGTGATAATCTGGAGAAAATCCGCGCCGAAATAGGTATTTAGCCACGGATGCGAACCATGGGGGTGTTGAGTGCACTCCAGTACGTTGTCCGGACTGATGATGCAGCGGTGGATGCGCGAGCTTGCTGTATGGGCGATGGCTGCCAGCAGAGAGGCAAACTGCCATTTCGCATAGAAACGCCAGTTCTTGGCCAGGTCTCTCAGGTTGACCTTCACGGTAACCAGTTCCACCCCTAATTCCTGACACAGGCCAGTCAGTTTCCGGATACCGAGTTCCCATACGTCAGGTCGATCCTGCTTGTTGGGGTCGCCTACATCCAGGCCGTGGACAAAGAAGGCAACTCCCACTCGCTTGGGGTCGCCCGGCTGGTATTGACGGGTGTTCCAGTACAGCGCGGCCAGTGAATCGACACCGCCCGATAAAAATATTCCTGTAGTCGATTTCGTGGTGTCCGGCATGGGATGCGTAGCCTCGTGCGCCTGGATTTTGGGTGGGCGCAGCGGGCTTTTATGCCAGTGCGACATCAGCCGCATTGCCATGGTGAGCCGGGCACTGAGTTGCGGATCGACCCCGCCCTCAATTTTCATCAGGGTTTCCCCTTTCCACATGGCTGCCATGGCGGCACCCACCATGAAGGCATTTGGTTCGGGGCGGATCCAGTCTTTCTGTGCGGCGGGAACGGTAAAAAAAATGGTTTCCCGAACCCCTTCGGTTTCAAGTGCTACATCGGCCTGGATCTGATATTGGCCGTCTTCTAACTGGCCCCGAATGTTCTGGATGAACATATCCTCCCCTTTTTTTCTGAATGGTTCTTGAGTTTTGTTTTTGGCCGTGTTTTAGCTAATTTCTTGTCAGCTGACTTTCGTCAATTTTTGTTTAGTGCCAGGTTGCGTGAGGCAAGCTCCTCCACCTGCGGCAGGCTGGCGCGTATGTGCGCGCTCATTTCGTTTCTGTGCATGTAGGCATTGTTGATCCTGAACAGGAACTCATCACTCAGGCATTGCAGGGGCGAAAGGGTGTGTTCGAGCGGCAGGCCGAAGTGCTGGTACAGCCCCTCGAATTTGTCCTGATACGTGATGGCCAGGATGGGCGTGCCGCTGCCCAGTGCGGCGATGGCTAGATGCATGCGGCCGGTGATGACGAAATCGAGCATGCCGACAATCCGTTTGATGATGTCGGGGCGGCTGAACGGCGAATAGCGAACATGCGGAAAGCCTTTTTGCAGCAACTTTTTTTCGAGTGCCTGCAGCATGGCGACGTCGGCTGATTGCGGCTTGAGATCGTGGGGAATCAGCATGAAAGCCAATTGGTTGGCATCGCCTGCAAGCTTGAGCTGATCAGCGATATGGTCGATTAGCGCGTCTGTTCCGATTTTGGCGAGCGCAGGCTCCAGGGCGTGGGCATTCAGGTTGACGCCAATCGGGCTGCGGTCCGCGGTGCGCGTGGCAGCGATCCAGGCCTCAGCTTCGAGGTCAGGGTCGGAGGCGGGTGGCATCAAAAAAGCGCTGTCCGCACATAGGTTGGCGGGGATGCCGACAATCTGTTTGAAGCGGTCGAGCGAGGCCTGGTCGCGGACGTTCACCCGTACCTTGGGATGCAGCCTTGCCAAGGCATAGACAGCGGGGCGGCGCGGGTGCCGATTGAAACTGAAACCCAGAATTGTGGCCGGGATGCCGAGTTGTACGCTGTGATTGCAGTACCCGACAATGCGCTGTGCCAGGGATGCGCCATATTCACCATCTAGGATGTCGGCGCCCATCACGAAAAGTGCATGCTGCTGGCGAATCAGGTTGTCAAAGGCTACGGTCCCTGCCTTGCCAGCCCAGGCGGCCACCACCGGAATCTCCCCGATTCCCTGCACTGTTATGCTGTGGTTCCGCATGCCGATGATGGTGAATGTGGCGTCGGCGTTGTGTTTGCGTAGTGATTGCAGCAGTGCGGTAAACATTGCCATGTCGCCTAATGAGCCTGAAGGGTTGCTGGCATCGCCTGGGATGACCGCGAAACGGGTGGCTGTTTCCGGGACGGCGGCAAGCGGAAAGGCGCGCAGACGATAGAGTGGCAGTCTGACCTCCAGGAGGTTGCGGAGAATGATGGCCCGATCAACGAAGAATTGTTTGAACATGATGGGTAGCCGATCCGGTCAAATGGGTGGGGCGCAAAGTTGCCTTGCCCGTTCGGTGAATAGGGCGGGCGTGTAATATTTTCTGATTTGATCATGTCCTGATTCCGTCTTGCTGCGACGGTGATTGGCATCGTCCAGCCATTGGATACACAGTCTGGCAAAACTAGGGTCATCCTGGGCGATTCCTAGACCGCTGGACACTTCGGTTGTGAAGGCATCGGCGCAATGCGGGGTGGTTACGCACGCCCGGCCATACGCCAGCGATTCGAGAATCTTGATGTTGGTGCCGCCGCCGGAGTAGATCGGGGCGATGGTGAAGGCGGCATTGTGATAGGCCTCGCCGAGATCGTTGACAAACCCGGGGGCGGAGACGTCCGGGTGCTGTTCCCAGGCTTGCCGCATCGCGGACGGGGCGGCGCCGACGAGCAGGAGCCTGGCCTGCGGGTGGGCGGCCTTGATGGTGGGCCAGCTGCGTGCAAGGAAGCGGTCGATGCCCTCGCGGTTGGGCGCGTACCAGAGCGAGCCGACAAACAGCAGGGTGGAACTGTCTGTGTGGGGAAGGGGCTGGGCCGGGGGATTGAACGGAATGTTGGGGAGAATCACCGATTCCAGTTCGGGTTGGCGTGCCTGGTCGCGCTGGCTGACAAAGAAGAAAGCGTCGAAGCGTTTGAGTTGCCGTTGTGTCAGCCATGCGGCGTAGGCCGATTTGAGTCGGATGGAAAGCTTGTCTCCTGCATATTGATACCCCCAGTCGTCCAGGTCGACCACGGTCCGCACGCTGTGCGGGATGGCCAGTTTGCAGATGGGGTTGAGGTAACGACTGGCGATGAGCCGATAGTTACCGGGGTCGACCCCGTTCGCTTTCAAGGCATGGTTCAGGTCGCGGTCGGGCTGAAACTTGCTGATGCCGAGTGGTCGCTGATGCCAGAGTCCGTGCGCAAGAATGCCGGTCTTGGCTGGTGCCAGTCTGCTGTTTCCGGGGGTGGGCTCGAGCAGAAGCACATCCACCTCGCCCAGCGTTTGCAGGGCGGCATGCAGCAATGCGGTGCGTTGCTGTGCACCCGACTGGGGGGCAAACGGCGAGGCAGGTGAAACCAGCAGGATCTTGTCAGACATGGCTGTCACGTGGCGCAGAAAGGACTGGGTGGCATCGGTCCGTCGAAAACATTCAAATTCAGGATAGGCATATTAAGCTTGTCTGTGACGTTCGATTTTGGTCTGCCCTAGTACGCTAGCGTTTGAAGATGCCATCAAGGGCGTTTGATTCGCAGGTCTCGATGATGCGGCGGGATCGGTGGCGATTCTCTCGTTGCAGTTCAGCATGCCCCGGCAGGAAGCTTATCCCTCAATACGGACGCTGCGGCGGCGTGTGACGAAATCAACCAGGCTGCGGTACAGCGTTGCCGGCAGCAAGCTGGCGACCAGGTGTTTGAGATCGACCACTTTCCAGTCTGCCTTGCGCAGGGCGCGGCGGAACAGGCGGCGTGAGGAGTCGGTGTCGTTGCGCCAGTGGCAGCGATAGGCTTCGCGCAGCAGGGGGTCGTAGATTATCTCGTGCAGGCGGGACGGGGTCAGGTGGGCGACCAGCCTGGG
>JBFHXL010000130.1:0-5609 GCA_041599035.1 Thiobacillus sp.
AACGTCGCGAGAACCCCTTCGTCGGGGCGGGGTCAGACTAAGGTCCGTTCCGCCGTCGGCGGCATCCCGAATCAAGGAGACAGAAATGAATTTTTCGCGTTTTCCTTTCACCCTGCTCTATCCGGCCCTGTTGTTCTCCACCCTGGCGCAGGCGCAGAACCTGGCAGCCATCGTCAACCCGCCGCCCGAAGCGCCTGCCATCACCCAGGCTTCACAGGCCGTGCTGAAAGCCGTGAACAAGCGCGTGCCGCAACTTGATACGGCCGGCCTGCTGGCGCAGCTGAAAGCACAGCCGGAGACGGTGGTGATCGATGTGCGGTCCCCGGCCGAATTGAACGTGTCGGGTTATATCGATGCGCCGCAGTTTTTCAACATCGACCGTGGCTTTCTGGAATACCAGATCGAAGCACGGGTACCGGACAAGGCGTCCCCCATCGTCGTCTATTGCGGTGTGAGCCAGCGCAGTCCGCTGGCCGCCGATACGCTGATCAGGCTCGGCTACAGGAATGTGAAGAATTACCGCGACGGCTACTTCAACTGGAAGCGCGCCGGGCTGCCGGTTCGGCACTACGACAAGGTGCCCGACTCGTTTCTCTACGATCTGCCGCAGGAAGTGATTCCCGGGGTGTGGTCGGCCATCGGCGCCACGGCGCCGGGCACCTATGAAAACTCCGGCCACAACAACAACTTGTCTTTTGTCATCACCGAAGACGGGGTGCTGGTGGTGAATGCAGGTGACAACACTCTGCTGGCGCAAAGCCTGCATGAGGAGATCAAGAAACGCACCAGGCAGCCGGTGAAATACGTGGTGCTGGAAAACAGTCAGGGCCACGCCATGCTCGGCTCGAAATACTGGAAGGAACAGGGCGCCATCATCATCGCGCACCGCGACACCGCGAAGGAGATGGAAAAGACCGGCTACGACGCGCTGGAGGTGATGCGCAGCCGCGCGCGCGACAAGGCATTCAAGACCGAACTGGTCATGCCCGACAAGCTTTACGATGACAAGCTCGAATTGAAAATGGGTTCATGGAACCTGCAGATCCTGCACCTCGGCTCCTCGCACAGCCACGGTGACACCATGGTCTGGATTCCCGAGAAAAAACTGGTGATCGCAGGCGATACCGCTTTTCACATCCGCATGCTGCCGATTTTCGAAGACACCGACACCGCCAAATGGATCGAGACCTGGGACATATTCGAGGCGCTCGGCGCACAGATCGTCATTCCCGGCCACGGCGGCCCTACCGATATGGCCACCGTGCGCAAGTGGACGCGCGACTACCTGGTGCATCTGCGCGAGAAGGTCGCCGAAGTCATCAAGAATGGCGGTTCGCTCGACGATGCCTACAAGGTCGACCAGTCGGCCTATCTGCACCTGCATACGTCCGACGAGCTCGCGCGCAGCAATGCCGGACGGGTGTACCGGGCGATGGAGTTCGAATAAGTGAAACGTGACTAAAGTGGCGTGATGGCGTTGACCAGCTTGCCAGCCGCATCAGCGGTGGTGTGCTGACGATCCCGGCGCGGGTTGTATTCGGCGATTTCCATCGCCACAAAGGCCGGATCGCTGCGCAAACTAGATAGTGCAGTAGCGAGTTCGTCTCGATGCAGTCCGCCCGGAACAGGGCTGCCGACGCCGGGCTCTTCCTCGGGGTCGAGCGCATCCAGATCCACGCTCACGCCAAATCCGGCCGTGCCCTGCCGCACGATGGCCAGCGCTTCGTCGAACACCTCGGTCAGACCACGCCGGCGGATTTCATCCATGCCGAATACCCGCACCCCCAAGCGGTGCAGCAGCGCGGCTTCGCCGGCCTCAAAACTGCGCACGCCGATCAGGCAGACGTGCTCGGGGCGAAGCTTGGCTTCCGGCCCATCGATTCCGGTCAGCGTTGCCTCGCCGTGGCCGAGCAGGCAGGCCAGCGGCATGCCGTGAATCTGTCCGCTCGGCGTGGTGGCAAAGGTGTGGCTGTCCATGTGGGCGTCGATCCAGATCAGTCCGGTCGGCCCCCTTTTGGCGAGCGCATGATGCACCCCGCTCCAGGTGCCGATGGCGCAGGAATGGTCGCCGCCGACCACCAGCGGGAAATGTCCCGCCTTCAGTGCCGTCTCTACTTCTGTGGCCAGCCGGATATTGAGCGCTGCGACAGCATGCAATGGTGTGTCCTGCTGCGCGCGCGGCACGCGCAGGATCGCATCCCATGCCACGTGCTGCAGCGGCGTGTCGTGGAAGACCCGGTAATGGCGCAGCGCATCCGGTCCCTCGGCGCAGGCCGGGTCGGGCGCGCCGGCACCGCTGGCGGCACCGATGATCATGATGCTGCGGGGGATGGACGGGGAAGCGGGTTTCACCCCGTCAGTGTAGCCCGGGTGGTGCCAGCCTCAATGGCTGGTGCCGGCGCCTGAGCTGACCAGCGATTCGAGCAGTGCGATCAGCGTCGCGCCCGGCGCATCGTTCGCCGGCAGAGGATGCACCGCAATGCCTTTGGCCGCGCAGGCTGCACCATCAACCACCGCAGGCCCGGTGACGACCACGCGAATCAGCTTGTGCAATTGCCCGATCGCCTCGGCATCAATCGGCGTGGCGTGGGTGATGGCGGTGGTCGCCCAGAACAGGCGGGGCACCAGGTCGGCGGCCTCGGTCGCGGGGAATTCGCTCCAGTTGTGTTCGAAACCGGGGATCGGCAGGTCGTCGGGCGTAAGGGCGGCGCGGTCGAGAAAAACCACGCGCTCTTTGAAGCTCATTTTCCTTCACCCACCAGCCGCTCGAGTGCACGCATGATGGCGGAGGAGTCGAGTTCGCTGTCGCCGGCACCCATCAGCGCGTTCATCTGCTGCGCGATCAGCGCGGCGCCGGGCAGCGGGGTGGCGGTTTCCTGTGCGTTGTCCATGACGATGGCCATGTCCTTGTGGTGCAGCTTGACCTTGAAGCCGGGCTTGTAGTTGGAGTCGAGCATGCGCTGGCCGTGGACTTCGAGGATGCGGCTACCGGCAAATCCGCCGAGCAGCGCCTCGCGCATCTTGACCGGATCGACCCCGTTGCGGCGCGCCAGCAGGAGGGCTTCCGCCACGCCTTCGAAGGTGAGGCCAACGACAATCTGGTTGCAGCATTTGACGACCTGGCCGGCGCCGTGGCCGCCGACGTGGACGATATTCTTGCCGAGCACTTCGAACAGCGGATGGACTTTGTCGAAGATGGGCGCATCGCCGCCGACCATGATTGACAGCGTGCCTTCACGCGCTGCGACTTCGCCGCCCGACACGGGCGCATCGAGCATGTGGATGCCGCGCTCGGCCAACGATGCGGCGATGCGGCGGGTGGCGGCGGGGGACACGGTGCTCATGTCGACGATGGTGTGGCCGGGCTTGGCGCCGTGGATCAGGCCGCGGTCGCCAAAGATGATCTGTTCGACGTCGGTGGTGTCGGACACGACAGTGAACGTGATGTCGGCTTCGGCGGCCACTTCGGCCGGTGTGCCCTTGCCCAGCGCGCCTGCGACCAGGATGGGTTCCAGCCGGTCGAAGCGGCGCCCGTAGACAAACAGTTGATGTCCGGCGCGAAGCAGGTTTTCCGCCATCGGGCGCCCCATGATGCCGCTGCCAATAAATCCGATTTTCATGATGCCAATCCCTTAACTACAACAAGCCAGAATGGCAGCGTAACCAATCCCGCCAGCGTTGACCAGCCCATGATGAGGCCCGCCAGCCGGGTGTCCAGTCCAAAGCGGTCGGCCAGCGCGATCACCATCACCATGGTCGGCATCGCGGCTTCCAGCACACCCGCCTCGCCCGGCTCGGTGAGCGGGCCCGGCCACGCCAGCGCAATGCCGAGCGCCAGCAGCGGCATCAGCGCCAGCTTGATGGCCAGGGCGACAAACACCGCCTTTTGCGGACGCAAATCGTGCCAGGGGATGGTCAGTCCCAGCACAAACAGCATCAGCGGAATGGTCGGGCTACCGGCCCAGCGCGCGGCTTCGATCAGCGGCGCGAGCGGCAGGCCGGACAGATTGACGGCCAGTCCGGCGGCAAACCCCCACACTGGTGGCAATTTCAGCCACATGGCCAGAAACGAGGCATGTTCGGTGTGCTTGCCGCAGCGGAAGGCGACCCAGACGCCGATCGACCACAGCAATGGCGTGGCGGCCAGCATGTCGGCAAAGAATGGATAACGCGCACCCGATTCGCCGAACACGGTGGTGAGAAGAGGGTAACCGAAGAACAGTACGTTGCCGAACCCGGAAGCCAGCATGATTGAACCGCGTACGGGGTTTGACAGGCCACGCCCGAGCGGCGTGGCAAATAGCGCTATTGCGGACAGGCCTAGGCCAAACAATGTGGCCAGGCCGAGAATCAGCGGCACCTGCAACAGACTGAGATCGACGGTGGCGGCCGCGCCCGCCGCGAAGAACAGCATGGGCGCAAAGAAATTGAGAACCAGCCGGTTGATTTCACCGCGCAGACCGACGATGGAAATGCCGCTCTGCCAACGCGGCCAGATACCGCCTGCCGCGATCAGCAGGGCCAAAGGCAACAGCGTTTTCAGCAGCAATTGCTGCGCGAGATCGGGAGACATGAAACGGAAATCAGGCGAACAGGGCGTTCATCATAACGCCCATGGCCTGAATGGCTGGCGCGAATGCGCCAGCCTGGAAGGTCAGGTGCGGGAAGCGGGGGTGTAGGGAATGTCGGCGCGGCGCGAAGGTGCGCTGCCGGATTCCAGCCAGGCCTTGATACGCGCGGCATCACCGGCGCGGCGGCTGGTGCCCTGCGCGTCGAGCAGGACGATGATCACATCACGCTGCGCCACATGTGCCTGCATCACCAGGCAGTGTCCGGCCTCGTTGATGAAACCCGTTTTCGACAGGCCCACATCCCAGTCATCGGCACGCGTGAAGCGGTTGGTGTTGTTGAAGGCCACCTGGCGATAGCGTACTTGCGGCTGGCGGCGTTTTTTCTTCAGGACCACACGCTGGGTGCCGAGGGTGTAGTTGCCGGTGGTGCTGATGTGGCGGATTTCGGGGTAATTCTGGTAAGCGTAATCAGCAAGCTTGGCCAGGTCGATTGCCGTCGAACGATTTTCACTCGACAGGCCGGTCGGCTCCACATAGACCGTGTCGTTCATGCGCAAGGCACGTGCCATGCGGTTCATGTTGGCAACAAAGCGATCCAGTCCGCCCGTGGTGGTGCGCCCCAGCGCGTGTGCGGCGCGGTTGTCGGATGCGATCAGCGCCAGATGCAATAGCTGGCCACGCGTATAGCTGGCGCCAATGGCCAGGCGTGAACCGGTACCCTTGAGGGTGTCGCGATCTTCGGACGTAATCGTGATGCGTTCGTCCAGCGGTTGTCCCGCATCCACCACCAGCATCGCGGTCATCAGCTTGGTGATCGAGGCGATGGGCGTCTGCATGCTGGCGTTTTTCGCCAGCAGCGGCTGGCCGCTGGCCTGGTCAAACACCAGTACCGATTGCGCGCTCAGCTCCGGCATCGATGCGTAATCGAGCATGGGACGCGGTGCGGACATGGCTGTGTCGATCTGGTTGCTCAATTGCAGCGATGTGCCACCATCAAGCGCAGCAGCGCCTGTGTGTGCACCCAGCAAGAACAGTCCG
>JBFHXL010000131.1:0-5507 GCA_041599035.1 Thiobacillus sp.
CAGAGGCATGCTGCTTATAAGTTAAGCACGGTCTTGGCGCACCGGGGTCGGTTTGCCTGTCACACGCGCATTGAGCGCATGCACGCACCACGCCTGCTCAGGGCATTTCGACGATCACCGGGCGAACGGCTGACAGGTCATCCTCCATCAGCGCGGCAGCGTCACCCGCCCGTTTATTTGATGTCGGTGTAGATCGTGGCGCCAACCACGGCGGATGTCATCATCGGTTCATTTGCCTGCGCATTGTCAGATGCGTCAGCGTGACTGAAACCCGCGTAACCGAGCAAGGCCGCGAGCAGCGCAAGAAGAATCGTGAATCCGGGGGCGCTGCCAATCCGGTAGCAACGGCGGTTGTCGGTTGAGCGGACGGGAAATGGGCAATGGTGCGGCATGGCAGCTCCTTGTTTGAAAACTGCCCGAATCCAGGGAGGCCACATCCGCGCCATAGGATGAATCGTCTTCGGCAACCCCGCTATCTTTTTCAACTTTTTCAAGACCGGAAGCTTTGCGTTCCCGCCTCACGACGGGTTTGCTCTTTGCAACGTATCAACAGCAACGACGGACTGCAGACCCTTCCGCAAACCGGACAGGTTGGTTGGTCAAGCAATTCGACAAGTCAGTAAAAACCGGGAATACGCACGTCATTCCCGGAACAACAGGTGCTCAGGCCAGTTTGCGCCGCGCGGCAAATCCGACCAACCCCAGACCGGCCAGCAACATGGCGTAGGTTTCGGGTTCGGGAACCGGAGCCGATCCGCCGAAATAACCACTATCCGGGCTGGTCGTGAAGCTTTTAACGTGCGCGCCAAAATACACATTGCCTTCCCCGGCATTGCCGCTAGACAGGCTTACATAATTTATCGGGGTGTCACCGGCAATACCAACGATGCTGAACATGAGCGGATCCAGCAGGGAACTGTTCCCGCTCGTGTCCACGACATACTCAAACTCCCCAAACCCATCCTGGTTCTTGTTAAATTTGACGCTCCAATCTGAAGGCAGGGAAAAATTGGATACAGTCATGCTGCCGAGGGTGCTGTTAAAGCCAAAGGAATCGAGGCCATAATCCGCGGCGGCCAAACCATCCAGGGAGGCCAGTGCCTCGACCTTGAAATCGATGTTGCCGCCAGCCCCATCCGAAATGGTCACTTTGAGATAATTGTGGCCGTCCGGAAAGGGAGAAATATTCGCCTGGTCCATATAGTAGGAAACAGACATGCCGAATGCCGGCGCCATTGAAAACGCCGCCCACAGGAATGCTGCCGCAATGACACGATGACCACCCAATACCTGCATTTTTCTTCCTCCTCAAGAAGCGCTGCAATGTGTAACAACAGTCCGTTTATGCTGCCTTATTTGAGCCATCGTTACTTCATAATGGGTATAAGCAAAATCCATTCCGATCGCCAACAATCCATTCAACCTATTGATCAGTCAGTGTTTAAAGTTATTAACAACTTATTATTAACTGCTAATGTGTAAATAAATCCGACACCCAGACCATGGCGCCCTGCGTTCGATCCATCGAACAAGGTTAAAGCCTTCTGTTTCCTTGCATTATTCGTGGATGAAATAAATCCCGAAAAAAGCACCCCGAAGGGTGCTTGCACGTGTCGCCCCTTTGCGAGGCACCGGGCTTTACTGCGACAGCATCCTATCCTTGGCCACGAAATACTTGCGGGCATACGCCACCACCTGGGCGTCACTCGGATGATCCACCGTCTCCACCCCGACCACCTGTTTGGCGGCTTCATGATCGTGGGAATGGATATGCTTGATCAGTTCAAGCTTGGCCTGGCCGGGACCGACGATCAGGACCTCGGCGGCACCTTTCATGGCTTCGACGATCTCGTGATAGTAATGCTGGTCCTCGGGCTGGCGACTGCCGCTGACCGAGCCGCGCTTGCGATGGAGATTGCGGTGCGGCGTGGCCGGGCTCACCACGGATTTCTCGACATCATCCGGGCTGATGTGCATGACATGGGCTTCGTTGTGATCAAGCCAGACGACTGCATGGTAGTGAGACATGTTTTCCCTTTCCTGGGCTGTGAATAAGAGACTTCTTCATTTCAGCTTAGGGTGCTGAAACGGGGATGCAAGGGCATGTTCAGGTGCCCGTCACCCCCTTCCCTGTCGGACCTACTTCACCGCCTCCTTCAACTGATCCAGGATCGCCGGGTTTTCCAGGGTGGAGACGTCCTGGGTGATTTCCTCGCCCTTGGCCAGCGCCCGCAGCAGGCGCCGCATGATCTTGCCGGAGCGGGTTTTCGGCAGGTTGTCGCCAAAACGGATTTCGTCCGGCTTGGCGATGGGGCCGATTTCCTTGGCCACCCAGTTGCGCAATTCGACGGCAATGTTGCGCGCCTCCTCGCCGCTGGGACGCGTGCCCTTCAGCACCACATACGCCACCACCGCTTCGCCCTTGATGTCGTGCGGGCGCCCCACCACGGCGGCTTCGGCCACCTTCAGATTGGACACCAGCGCGGATTCGATTTCCATGGTGCCGAGACGGTGACCGGACACGTTCAGCACGTCGTCGATGCGGCCCATGATCCAGAAATAGCCGTCCTGGTCGCGGTGCGCCGAATCGCCGGCGAGATAGGTCTTGCCGCCAAGTTCCTCGGGGAAATAGGTCTTCTTGAAACGCTCGGGGTCATTCCACAGGGTGCGCAACTGCGACGGGAAGGGCCGCGTGATCACCAGAAAGCCGCCCTGGCCCTTTTCCACCGGATGACCCATCTCATCGGTGATCGCGGTCATGATGCCGGGCAGCGGCAGGGTGCAGGAACCGGGCTTGGTCGGCACCGCGCCGGGCAGCGGCGCGATCATGTTGGCGCCGGTTTCGGTCTGCCACCAGGTATCGACAATCGGGCAGCGTCCGCCACCGATGACCTCGTGGTACCACATCCAGGCTTCGGGGTTGATCGGCTCGCCCACCGTGCCCAAAAGGCGCAGCGACGACAGGTCGAATTTGGCCGGCTGGCTGGCCCCCAGCTTGATCAGGCTGCGGATCGCCGTCGGCGCAGTGTAGAAGGTGGTGACCTTGTGCTTCTCGACGGTCTCCCAGAAACGTCCGGCGTGCGGGTAGGTGGGAATCCCCTCGAAGATCACTTCGGTCATGCCCAGCGCCAGCGGGCCATACGTGACATAGGTGTGACCGGTGATCCAGCCGACGTCGGCGGTACACCAGTAGACGTCGCTGTCAGGCTTGGCGTCGAACACCCACTGCATCGACAGGATGGCGCCGAGCAGATAGCCGCCGCTGGAATGCTGCACGCCCTTGGGCCTGCCGGTGGAACCCGAGGTATACAGGATGAACAGCGGATGCTCGGCGGAGACCCACACCGGCTCGCTGGTTTCGGCCTGGGTCTGGGTGAGTTCGTGCCACCACAGGTCGCGCGGACCCCAGTTGACCTCGCCGCCCGAGCGGCGATACACGATCACGCGCTCGACGCACGAGGTGTCGCCCATCGCCAGCGCATCGTCGACCGCGCGTTTCAACGGCACCGCCTTGCCGCCGCGCAGCGATTCGTCGGCGGTGATGATGATTTTCGCCTTGGCGTCGTCGATGCGCTCGAACAGGCTTTTCGACGAAAAGCCACCAAACACCACCGAATGAATCGCGCCGATGCGCGCGCAGGCCTGCATCGCCACCACCGCCTCGATGCTCATCGGCATGTAGACGATCACCCGGTCGCCCGCCACCACGCCCAGCGAGGTCAGGCCATTGGCAAACTGGCAGACGCGCGCGTGCAATTGCTTGTAGGTGACCTTCGTCACCGCACCGTCGTCGGCCTCGAAAATCAGCGCAGTCTTGTCGCCGCGGGTGGCCAGATGACGATCCAGGCAGTTGTAGGAGACGTTCAGTTCGCCATCGTCAAACCATGTGTAGAACGGCGCCTTCGATTCGTCGAGCGTGCGGGTGAACGGCTTGTGCCAGGTGATGGTCTGGCGCGCCTGGTCGGCCCAAAAGCCTTCGTAGTCGGTTTCAGCCTGCTGGCACAAAGCCTGGTAGGCCGCCATTCCGGACACATTTGCCTGTTTGACAAAGGCTTCGTCGGGTGGAAAAACACGGGTTTCGGTCAGTATCGACTCGATGGCTGCCATACAATCTCCTCACTGGTTTAACGCGTTGTGACAACGACCCATTCTAATCCAAGGCCCCGCCTCCAAGCCATGACTCCTTCTGCCCTTGAACGCATTGCCCGCTGTTCCCGCTATGGCCGCCGCCTGCTGACCGCACAGCCGCAGCTTGCCGACGCGGTGGCTGAACTGCTCGACCACGCCTGCACCCGCGAGGCTATGCAGGCGTTCCTGTCCGAACCGCCGTGCGCCGATGAAGCCGCGCTCGATCAGCGCCTGCGGCAACTGCGGCAGCGCGTCTGGCTGATCACCACTGCGCGCGATCTGGCGGGGACCGCCGATCTGGCAGAAGTGACCGCCGCCTACAGCACGCTGGCGGAGGTCTGCATCGGCGCCGCGCTGGATTTTCACCATGTGGCGCTTGCCGCTCGTCACGGCGAGCCGCGCGACGCACATGGCACGCCGCAGCAGATGGTCGTCGTCGGCATGGGCAAGCTCGGCGGCGGCGAACTCAATGTGTCGTCCGACATCGACCTGATCTACCTCTATCCGGAGGAAGGCGACACCGCCAGCGACGACCCCGAAGCCCGCATCCGCCCGCTCACCAACCACGAATTTTTCATCCGTCTGGGGCGCAAACTGGCCGCCTCGCTATCGGAAAACACCGCCGACGGCTACGTGTTCCGGGTCGATCTGCGGCTGCGTCCGTGGGGCGAGTCGGGGCCGTTTGCGATGGGCTTTGCCATGCTCGAAGACTATCTGATGGCGCAGGGACGTCCCTGGGAGCGCTACGCCTGGATCAAGGCGCGCCCGCTGACCGGCAGCCACCACGATGAGCTGGCGGACATCGTGCGGCCGTTCGTGTTCCGAAAATATCTCGACTTCGGCGCATTCGCCGCAATCCGCGATCTGCATGTGCAGATCCGGCGCGAAGTCGCACGCCGCGAGATGGCGCACAACGTCAAACTCGGGCCAGGCGGCATCCGCGAAATCGAGTTCACGGCGCAGGTGTTCCAGCTCATCCGCGGCGGCCAGATTCCCGCCCTGCAGCAGCGCCCCACCCTCACCGTGCTGGGCGAACTGGTGCAAAGCGAGCTGATGACTGCGGATGCGCAGCAGGAACTCACCCGCGCCTACGATTTCCTGCGCCGCCTGGAGCACCGCATCCAATATCTGGACGATGCGCAAACCCAGCTACTGCCGGACGATGCCGAATCGCAGGCGATGCTGGCGGAGGCAATGAATTTTCCCCGCTACGCTGCGCTGATCGTCGAACTAGACGCACACCGCAACAAGGTCACGCGCCACTTCGACCAGATGTTTGTCGCACCGCACGCTGACCAGAACAGCCATCCGCTCACCGCCGTACTTCACGGAACCGATGACCCCGGCACCCTCCACGCCCTGCTTGAAGAAGTCGGGTA
>JBFHXL010000132.1:0-5457 GCA_041599035.1 Thiobacillus sp.
TCAGGTCCCGAAAATACGGGGCACGGTGAAACGTCCGGAGTGATCGCACGGGCGCCTTTGCGCAGGAGTGAAATATGATCTCGCAGTGCCTGCTTTGCGTACCTTCGCGTCCTCCGCGGACAAGGTTTTCAAGTCTCATGATTTCGCCTCGAGCGTGACCTTGCCGCCGGCCTTGAGCCGTTGCGGAATCTCGATCAGCACCGGCTCGCCTGTCTGCAGCTCGCCTTCCACCACCTGTTCGCCGTCCAGTCCGCGCAGCAGATTCACCCGCTGCACCACGGCCTTGCCATCACGCACGACATACACATAGGTGCCCTCCTGCGCATGCTGCAGCGCGGCTTCGGGCAGCACCTTGGCGTTGGGCAGCGTGCCCAGCAACAGCCGCACCTGTACGCCCTGCCCCGACAACAGGTCGGGCGGCGCGCCGGCAAGCCGCACCTTGATCGGCACAGCGCCGGTGGCAGCGTCGATCTGCGCATCGACGAAGACCAGTTCACCCTGTGCCCGCAGCGTACGGTCGGCGCCATCAAAAATCTCGGCGGTCACCTTGCCCTGCGCACGCGCGGCAGCAAGCTGCGGCCAGTCCTGCTGCGCCACACTGGCGCGCACATCGAGCGCGCCGGGCGCGAGTATCGTGGTGAGCGCTTCGCCACCGGCCTGCACCAGGCTGCCGGGACGGACCGCAATGCGCCCGATACGGCCGGCGATCGGCGCACGAATCTCCGCATAGCGGGCATCGAGCCGCGCTGCATCCAGTTCGGCGCTGGCGGTGCCTGCCCGCGCACGCGCGGATTCCAGCGCCAGCCGGGCATCATCGAGTTCCTGGCGGCTGATGTAGCCCGGCTGCAGCAGCGGGCTCAATCGCTCCAGCTTCTGTTGCGCCTCGGCGGTCTCGGCGCGCGCCCCGGTGAGCGCGGCCTGGCTTTGCGCCATGCGTGCCTGCGCCGCGCGCGCATCCAGACTGAAGAGCGCCTGCCCGGCGCGCACGCTATCGCCTTCCTGCACATGCTGGCGCAACACGCTGCCGCTCACCTGCGCCACGATGGCAACCTGCTGCGCCGCTTCCAGGGTACCGGGCAGGTCGATCACCCGCGGAAAATCCCGCACCGCCACCGGCACGGTCTTGACGCGCAGGGCTCGCTCGCTGCCGCGTTGTTTATCGTCGCCGGCTTTCTGGTTCTGGCTGCGATAGAAAACACCGGCAGCGACCGCCAGTGCGACAACGAGTAAAAATATGCGCAGTTTCATGGTGTGGAAATTTTGATTGCTGCGGGCAAACGGCCCAGCGCGTGATTCAGACGGGAAAACGCAGCCAGCCAGTCGCTATCGGCCTGCACCTGCGCCTGACGCGCGCGCGCCAGGTCGGCCTGTGCCGTCAGCAGTTCGAGCACGCTGCCCACGCCGGCACGATAGCGTGCCGCGGCAGCATCGGCCGATTCACTGGCGCTGTCGAACTGCTCCGCCACCCCGGCACGTTGGGTTTGCGCGTGGCGCACGTCGTAATAAGCATCCGTTACGGCAAGCGCAACCTGGCTGCGTTGCGATTCTAATTCGACCTGCAGGCGTTCGGCATCGCGCTCGGCTGCACGCGCCTGCGCCGCCAGCCGACCACCGTCGAACAGCGGAATCGAGAGATTGAAGCCGACGCTGTAGGTGGAGGAAGGCGAGCGGTCATCTTCCAGAAAAAAGGTGCGGCCGGTGTTGGCGACCAACGACACGCTGGGCCAGCGGGCAGCCCGGGCACGTTCGGCATCGGCGCGGGCACGCGCGGCGGTGGCCTGCAGTGCGCGCACATCCGGGCGTTGCCGCTCGGCTTCGTCAAGCAGTTCGGCCAGCAGGATGCTGGCCTCCAGAACGGCCGGCGGAGCGGTCTCCCAGTCAAGCGCCAATGTTTGCGTTTGCGCAATGCCCGCCGCCTGTTTCAGCGCAGCGTCGGCTTTGGCCCGATCACGCTCGGCGGCCTGACGCGCCAGCGTCGCCTCGGCCAGGGCCGCACGCGCGCGCAGCTGGTCGGCTCGTGCGGCCAAGCCGCCCTTCAGCCTGAGCTCGATCGCGTCGAGGCTGGCCCGCAACGCGGTTTCCTGCTGCGTCTGGGCATCGATCTGCGCACGCGCCGCCAGCATGGAAAAATAAGCCGTTTCGACTTCGGTGATCGTGTCCTGCAGGACGCGGTTACCGGTCAGCAGAGTGGCGATGAGTTGGTAGCGCTGCGCGTCGATGCTGGCTGCGCGCGCGCCAAAATCAACCAGCACATAGGTGAGGCCGAGGCTGGGTCCATAACGATGCAAAGTGGGCACCGACGCGCCGGAACTGGATATCGCCTGGCTGCGGGTGAAACTGAATTGCCCGGTCAGCGTCGGCCAGTTGGCGGCGCTGGCGGCATCGAGCCGCGCCGCTTCGGCCTGGATGCCGAGCCAGGCGGCACGTGACTCGGGGCGTTCGCGCAAGGCATGCTCGGTGAGCGCGGACAGGCTGTCGAAATGCAAAGTTCCAGCCGGCGCAACGCCCTGCTTCGACTGCACGGGCAGCGGCTCCAGTTGCAGCCAGAAGGTGCCCGGCCGCTCCGGCAGGTCGAGCGCGCCTGCATGGCCTGCCAAAGGACACAATGACAGGCATGTCAGGAAAAAATGTAGGGTGGATTTCAAAGTAATTTGATTCTAATCGAATCCGGAGCCGTGCCCGCTTGACATAAACGTATCAGCCTCCGCGCGCACGGGTATTCCTGTGATCTGCCGTCCATTTTCGACGGGTTGCCGGCACTCCGGCTATCATCGCAACCATGAAACTTTTTCGGCAAACGCAGCCCTCGAAAAATCCGATGCACTCGCTGCTGATGCGATTCACCGTCCTCGCACTGGGCGCCTTCGTCTGTGCAACGGCACATGCCGGACAGGCCCATGTTGCGGTGGCTTCCAATTTTGCCGCGCCGATAAAACAGCTGGCCATGCAGTTTGAACAGGCAAGCGGCCATACCCTCGTCCTGTCATCCGGTGCCACCGGCAAGTTTTACGCGCAGATCAAGCACGGCGCGCCTTTCGATGTGCTGCTGGCCGCGGATGACGAAACGCCGGCTCGGCTGTTGCGCGAAGGCGATGCCATCCAGCGCCAGACCTATGCCATCGGCCGGCTGGCGCTGTGGAGTGATCGCCCGGAGTTGATCGATGGCAGCGATGCGGTGCTGCGGCAGAACCGTTTCCAGCGGCTGGCGATTGCCAACGCCAAACTGGCGCCCTACGGTTTGGCCGCCACCGAGGTGCTCACCCGACTCAAGCTGTTTGACAGCGTGCAGGACAAGTTTGTGATCGGCGAAAACATCGCGCAGACCTACCAGTTTGTCGCCAGCGGCAACGCCGAGCTTGGTTTTGTGGCGCTGTCGCAGATCATGCAGGACGGCAAGTTGGCCGGCGGATCGGTCTGGCGGGTGCCGGCTTCGCTGCACTCGCCGATTCGCCAGGATGCAGCCCTGTTGAAGCGCGGCGAGCACAATGCAGCCGCCCGTGCACTGCTCGACTATCTCAACACGCCGGCGGCAATTGCGATCATCCGCAGCTATGGCTACGAACGCTAAGCCATGAGCCTGAACGCAGCCGATTTGTCAGCGATCACGCTCACGCTGCAACTCGCAACGGTGACCACGCTGGTGCTGATGCTGCTTGCGACGCCGCTGGCCTGGTGGCTCACCCACACGCAAACCCGCTGGCGTGCGGCGGTCACTGCACTGGTAGCCCTGCCGCTGGTGCTGCCGCCGACGGTGCTGGGGTTTTATCTGCTGGTGCTGCTCGGCCCCAAGGGCATGATCGGCCAGTGGATGCTGGCCATGGGACTGGACACGCTGCCCTTCACCTTCGGCGGCCTGGTGGTGGGGTCGGTGGTGTTTTCGCTGCCGTTTGCGGTGCAGCCGATCGCCAATGCGTTTGCCGCCATCGGCGCGCGCCCGCTCGAAGTGGCCGCCACCCTGCGCGCCTCGTTGTGGGATCGCTTCTGGAGCGTGGCGGTGCCGCTGGCGCGCCCGGGTTTCATCACGGCAGCGGTGCTGGCGTTTGCCCACACCGTTGGCGAGTTCGGCGTGGTGCTGATGCTGGGCGGCAATATTCCGGGCGAGACGCGAGTGCTGTCGGTGGCGATTTATGATCACGTCGAAGCGATCGAATATACCCAGGCGCACATCCTGTCGGCCGGGCTGCTGGTGTTTTCATTTGTGGTGCTGCTGATGCTGGGCCGTCACAGCGCCCAGTGGCAGCGCGTGGCGACATGAACACCATCGAGGCACACTTTCGCGCCACACTGGGCAGCTTCGAACTCGATGCCGAATTCAGCCTACCCTCGCGCGGTGTCTCGGCCCTGTTCGGTCCATCAGGCTCTGGCAAGACCACGCTCTTAAGGTTAATTGCCGGCCTGAGCCGCGCCCCCGGCACCTTGATCGTCAACGGTGAAGTCTGGCAGGACGCGCACAGCTTCATCCCCACCCACCGTCGCGCGCTCGGCTATGTCTTCCAGGAAGCCAGCCTGTTTCCGCACCTGAGCGTGCGCGGCAATCTGGAATACGGCTGGAAGCGTGTGCCCACAAGTGAACGGCGCCTGGCCTTTGACGACGTGATCGATTGGCTGGGGCTGGCCGCGCTGCTGCCGCAGGCCCCGCAACACCTGTCAGGCGGACAGCGCCAGCGTGTCGCCATCGGCCGCGCGCTCTTGGCCAGTCCGCGCCTGCTGCTGATGGATGAGCCGCTGTCGGCGCTGGATTCAACGAGCCGCGCCGAGATCCTGCCCTACCTGGAACAGCTGCACCGGCAGCTTGAATTGCCGATCATTTATGTCAGCCACGCGCTGGACGAAGTGGCACGGCTGGCCGACACCCTGCTGCTGATCGAGGCCGGAAAAATCACTTATCAGGGGCTGCTGGTCGACGGCCTGACCCGGCTCGACCTGCCGCTGGCGCACCGCGACACCGCCAGCACGGTCATCGACACCACCGTGGTCTCGCACGACCCGACATTTCAGCTCACCCATGTCGCCCGTCAGGGCATCGCATTCGAGTTGCCCGGCGTGCATGGCGCACCCGGTGAACCGTTGCGGGTGCGCGTGGCCGCGCGCGATGTCAGCCTGACGCTGTCCCCACCAAGCCAGACCAGCATCCTCAACCTGCTGCCCGCACGCATCCTGGAAATCGCCGACGATGCGCCAGGCCAGGTGCTGGTGCGGCTGGCGCTGGAAGACTGCGTGCTGTTGTCGCGCATCACCCGCAAGTCGGCGCATGCGCTGAATCTGCAGTCCGGCATGACGGTGGTGGCACAGGTGAAAAGCGTGGCGGTGGCCTGAACAGGCAGCGGATTAGACCGGCTCCACTTCAGCCGGCAAATGCTCCTTCAAGGTCGCTGCGAGACGCTCGAAGGTTTCGGGAAACGGCGCACGCTTGCGCCACACCAATCCGATCGTTCGACCGGGAACAGGCTTCCTGAA
>JBFHXL010000133.1:0-5442 GCA_041599035.1 Thiobacillus sp.
CCGCAAATCAAAACGGCCTAGAGTCGAACGCTCTAAGCCGTTGATTTTGTGGTGGGTCCGCACGGACTTGAACCGTGGACCAAGGGATTATGAGTCCCCTGCTCTAACCAACTGAGCTACAGACCCGAAAACGTAAAGCCCCGCCAGTCAGGCGGGGCAGGCATTCACTGTTCGCCGCTGCCGACGAAGCTTTTCAGCCGCTCGGAACGGGTCGGGTGGCGCAGTTTGCGCAGGGCCTTGGCCTCGATCTGGCGAATCCGTTCACGCGTCACGTCGAACTGCTTGCCGACTTCTTCCAGCGTGTGGTCGGTGTTCATCTCGATGCCGAAGCGCATGCGCAATACCTTGGCCTCGCGCGAGGTGAGGCTGTCCAGAACTTCGCGCGTGGCATCGCGCAGATTGGAGTAGACCGCCGAATCGTCGGGCGACAGCGTGCTGGCGTCTTCGATGAAATCGCCAAGATGCGAATCTTCGTCGTCGCCGATCGGCGTTTCCATGGAAATCGGCTCCTTGGCGATTTTCATGATCTTGCGGATCTTGTCTTCCGGCATTTCCATCTTCAGCGCCAATGTCGCCGGATCGGGCTCGATGCCGGTTTCCTGCAGGATTTGCCGGCTGATGCGGTTCATCTTGTTGATGGTTTCGATCATGTGCACCGGAATACGGATGGTGCGCGCCTGGTCGGCGATCGAGCGCGTGATCGCCTGGCGAATCCACCAGGTGGCGTAGGTCGAAAACTTGTAGCCACGCCGGTATTCGAATTTTTCCACCGCCTTCATCAGGCCGATATTGCCTTCCTGAATCAGGTCGAGAAACTGCAGGCCGCGGTTGGTGTATTTCTTGGCGATCGAGATGACCAGGCGCAGGTTGGCTTCGATCATTTCGCGCTTGGCGCGGCGTGCCTTGGCTTCGCCGGTGGACATCTGCTTGTTGATGTCTTTCAGGCTCTTGATCGGCAGGCCTACGCGATCCTGCATTGCGATGAGGGCTTCCTGGTGCGCCTTGATTTCGTACTGCACTTTGGCGAGCGTCGAGCAATAGGCCTTCTTGGCGGAAATTTCCTTGTCCAGCCAGGTCAGGTTGGTTTCATTGCCGGGAAAGCCTTTGATGAAGTGCGGCCGCGGCATGCCGGAGCGGGCAACGCAAAACTCCATGATCTTGCGCTCGTGCGAACGGACTTCTTCCACGGCGTTGCGGATCTGCTCGCACAGGCTGTCCACCTGACGCACCGTGAAGCGGATGGCCATCAGCAGTTCGGTGACTTCGGCCTGCGCCTTCACGTGTTGCGGGCTGCCGAGGCCATATTTGACGTGAGCGGCCTGCGCCTTCTTGTAGGCCTTGCGGATGAAGTCGAATTGCGCGAGCGCCTCGGATTTCAACTGCGCCAGATTGGCGGCCACAGCCGCGGCGGCGGCGGCTTCGTCTTCCTCCTCGTCGGCGTCGTCGTCATCGGCTCTGGATGAGGGCTTCTCGACGGGCTTGGCTTCGGCTTCCGCTTCGACAAAACCGTCGATCAGTTCGTCGATGCGCATCGTGTCCCCCTCGACTTGCGCCGCCATGTCCAGGATTTGCTGGATGGTAAGCGGGCATGACGAGATGGCCTGCACCATGTGGCGCAGGCCTTCCTCGATGCGTTTGGCGATTTCGATTTCGCCTTCACGGGTGAGCAGGTCGACGGTGCCCATTTCGCGCATGTACATGCGGACCGGGTCGGTGGTGCGGCCGAATTCGGAATCGACGGTGGTGAGCGCCTGTTCGGCTTCAGCCGCAACGTCTTCATCGGTAGCGGCGGGAGTCGATTCGTTCAGCAGCAGGGTTTCGGCGTCCGGCGCCTCGTCGTAGACCTGAATGCCCATGTCGTTGATCATGCTGATCACGCCTTCGATCTGGTCGGCGTCCAGCACTTCATCGGGCAGGTGATCGTTGATTTCGGCGTAGGTCAGGAAGCCGCGCTCCTTGCCCAGGATGATGAGGTTCTTCAACTGGGTACGGCGTGCCTCGGCTTCCACTGGCGTCAGCGCCTTGAGGGGGATGAGCGCTTCGGCTTTTTTGGCGCTACCGCCTGGTTTTCTTCCACGTACGGCCACTGTATTTCTCCGCTCTAAGATTTTGCCCGGCGCTAAAGGCGGGGCAGAAAAAATCGTTCAAAAACCGGCAATTATACTGCAAACCGGGGTTTTGTCTCGGCGCATGTGACAAGCTAGGACCGTGCCAGTTCAGTCAATTCCTGCCGTTCGCCGGCACTCAGGCTGCCCAGAGGGCGTGCCGCCAATTCCTGCCAGCGGCGGCGCTGCCAGTCGTTGCGCAGTTGTTGGACTGCGCCTTCGAATTCCGCGTTCCAGTCCCAGCTATCGTCTTTGTCGAGCAAATCCGTCATCAGTTCATCGATCAGGGCCTCGATCTCGCTGCCGCGTGCCGCTTCGGCCAGGGCGGGCAGGCTCAGGGATTCAACGTCGCGCAGCCAGTTCATCAGCGTATTCATGTGCGGGCTCAGCGGGTCGTTCGCGTCCAGCCAGCGCAGATCGACCTCGGCAACACGCAGTGGGTTCATCAGCAGCGTGCGGGCCAGGCCACGCAGCCGTGACGGCGCCGGGCGGCGCGGGGAAGGCAGTCGGGGGCGAGCTGACCTGACGGGTCTGAAGCCCATCTGGCCGAGTTCGTCGGGCTGCAGGTGCGCAAGTTCTGCAATCTGTTTTCGAATCAGGCCGGCCAGCAGCGGCGCGGAAATTCTTTCCAGCAGCGGCTTGGCGTCTTTCAGCAGGGCGGCCTGGCCTTCCTGGCTGTCTAGCTTGCGGTTGCGCGCCAGTTCGCGCACCAGAAAAGCCGAAAGCGGCAGGGTGTCGTGGTCCAACATCTGTAAAAAGTTGGCATGGCCGTGGGTGCGGATATGACTGTCGGGGTCTTCGCCTTCGGGCAGGAACAGGAAACTGACTTCCTTGCCGTCCTGCAGCGCTTCCAGCGTGTTTTCCAGCGCGCGCCAGGCCGCCTTGCGCCCGGCGTTGTCGCCGTCGAAGGCGTAAATCAGGCGGTCGGTATGGCGCAGCAGGGTGCGTGCATGAACGGGCGTGGTGGCGGTGCCGAGCGTGGCAACGGCAAATTCCACCCCGTGCTGCGCGAGCGCGACCACGTCCATATAGCCTTCGACCACGATGGCGCGCCCGGCATCCTTGATGGCCGCACGCGCCTCGAACAGGCCGTAGATTTCCGAGCCCTTGTGGAACAGCGGCGTTTCGGGCGAGTTGAGATATTTCGGTTCGCCCTGATCGAGCACGCGCCCGCCGAAGCCGACGATCTGGCCCTTGATGTTCTTGATGGGGAACATGATGCGGTCGCGGAAACGGTCATAGCGTCGATTCTCGCTGTCGACGACCAGCCCCGATGCGGCGAGGGCATCGGCCGTGTAATCGGCAAACACCTGTTTGAGCGGCGAACCATCGGGGGCATAGCCGATGCCGTAGCGGGCGGCGATGGCGCCGGTCAGTCCGCGCCGTTTCAGGTAGTCGATTGCGCGCGGCGTCTGTTTGAGTTGCTGCTTGTAGAAGCGGGCGGCCTGTTCCAAAGCATCCCATAGCGCGGGCGGGGGGCGCGGGCGATCCGGCTCGTGGGCCGATTCCGGGATCGGCAGGCCGACGTCCTGCGCCAGCGCTGCGACCGCATCGGGAAAGCTCATGTGCTCGTATTCCATCAGGAAGCCGAGTGCGGTGCCGTGCGCGCCACAGCCAAAGCAGTGATAGAACTGCTTGGTCGGACTGACCGTGAAGGAGGGGGTCTTTTCGCTGTGAAAGGGACAGCAGGCCTGGTAGTTCTGGCCGGCCTTTTTCAGCGGCACGCGGCGGTCGATGACGTCGACGACGTCGACGCGAGTAAGCAGGGTGTCGATGAAATCGCGCGGGATCATGGTTGTCGCATGATAAACCCGGGCGGGGCAATCGGGCAGAAGGGGTGGGTCAACCCGCGAGGCGGGCCTTGATCAGCGCTGAAACCTGGCCCATGTCGGCGCGGCCGGCGAGCCGGGGTTTGAGAAGTCCCATGACCTTGCCCATATCGCGGGCCGAGGTGGCGCCGGATTCGGCAATGGCAGCGATCACTGCGGCTTCGACCTCGGTGGCAGAAAGCTGTTCGGGCAGGTAGGCCTGCAATACAGCGAGTTCGGCCTGTTCGGCAGCTACCAGGTCGTCACGACCGGCAGCCTGGAACTGGCTGATCGAGTCTTTGCGTTGCTTGATGAGTTTTTCGACGATGCTGCCGATGATGGGATCACCCAGCGCGGCGTCGTCCAGCGCGGCGCGGTCGTCGACTTCCCTTTGCTTGATGGCAGCCAGCAGCAGGCGAATCGTGCCGAGGCGCACCGTCTCTTTGGCGCGCATGGCAGCTTTCATGTCGTCGGTAATGCGGACCTTGAGCGACATGTGCGGTGCGGATTGGGGCGGGGGGATCCTGCGGAACGCAGGATCAATACATCTTGGGCGGGAGCTGCTGGCCGCGCAGGCGCTTGCTTTGACGCTTGACGGCGGCGGCAAGCTTGCGCTTGCGCTCGGCGGTGGGCTTCTCGTAGAACTCGCGCGCGCGCAGTTCGGTCAAGAGACCCACTTTTTCGATGGAGCGCTTGAAGCGACGCAGGGCGACATCGAACGGCTCGTTTTCTTTGACTTTGACGTGTGGCATGTGAAGGATGGCTTCCGGGAAACGGGAAAAACGAGAATAATAGCAAGTCCGCATGTTTTTTTCCAGTCCCCTGTCGTCCCCCTCCTGAATGTTGGTTCTTGGCGTCGAGTCCTCCTGCGATGAAACCGGTGTCGCGCTGTATGACAGCACGCACGGTCTGTTGGCGCATGCGCTGTATTCGCAGATCGCGATGCACGCCGACTACGGCGGGGTGGTGCCGGAACTGGCGTCGCGCGACCATATCCGGCGCGTACTTCCTTTGACTCGTCAGGTGTTGGACGAGAGTGGGCGCACACTGTCCGATCTCGATGGCATCGCCTACACGCAGGGTCCCGGGCTCGCGGGCGCCTTGCTGGTGGGGGCGGGGATGGCGCGTGCACTGGCATTTGCGCTGGATATTCCGGCAGTGGGTGTGCACCACCTCGAAGGCCACATGCTGTCGCCGCTGATTTCCGATACGCCACCGGTATTTCCGTTCGTCGCCTTGCTGGTGTCGGGCGGCCACACGCAGTTGATGCTGGTGTCGGGCGTGGGGCGCTATACCTTGCTGGGCGAGACGCTGGACGACGCCGCGGGCGAGGCGTTCGACAAGACCGCGCAACTGCTGGGACTGGGCTATCCGGGCGGGCCGGCGCTGTCGAAGCTGGCCGCAACAGGGGATGCCACGCGCTTTAGCTTGCCGCGCCCGATGCTGAATTCAGGTGATTTCGATTTCAGCTTCAGCGGTCTGAAGACGGCGGTGCTGACGCTGGTGCGCAAGGAAGGCCTCGATCAGGC
>JBFHXL010000134.1:0-5435 GCA_041599035.1 Thiobacillus sp.
CGACAAGTTCAAAATCGGCCATCACCCGACCAATCAGTTCGATCACCTGTGGGAACACCCTGGCGCTGGTGGGCTCGCCATTGCCCGACAGGGCGATGTCGTTCAGGCGCCGGGCGTCTGCCGACACCCGCGTGTGCATGAAGTCGCCCCGGAGGATATCGGTGAGCATCGCCCGCAGTTCGGCCTCCAGGCGCACCAGGTCAATCTCGGGTGCGGTGCCGCGCACCAGATCCGGCACCTGGCAATACACGCACGCCCAGTTGCAGGCATTGTTGGGATTGAGGTTGATCCCCACCGACACGCCACCCGCGCGGCGCGAGACCACGGGATAGACATAGGTCATCCCCGCCGTGTCGCGGTTATGGTCTTCAGAGGTGAGTAACACGGATTTTTTGATGATGGACTCGCTTCAGGCCGCTTTTCTGCCATCACCCGCCTCGTAAGGCTGGATCAGCACATCGGCTGGCAGGCCAAGGCCGGATGACAGATGGCGGATCATGTCCAGTGACAGGGGGCGCACGCGATTGAGGATTTCCGCTACGCGTGCGCGGCTTCCAATATAAGGTTCCATGTCCTTGCGGGTGAGCCCGCGTGCGTCCATCACATGCAGCAGAAAAGCGATGGGGTCGGGGTCGGGGATGGCATGATGCCGGGCCTCGTAATTCTGGATCAACAGGCTGAGCACTTCCAGGCGGTCGGCCTCGGGGCTTTTCTCGGGGGCATCCCACAGCGCTTCGGCTTCGGCCAGCGCCATTTTGTATTCTGTCCTGGTGCGGATCGGTTTCAGTTCCATCGTGTGGCCTTTCATATCGTGCTGGCATCGATGCGGTCATATTCCGCGTGGGTGCCGACAAAACGAATAAACATCATGCCTCGGTTGTAATGCACGGCAACCACCAGCCGGTAATCATTACCCTTGATATTAAAAATTACACGGTTACCGGGCAGAAAACTGGCATTGCGATAGGCCGCCTTGATCTCTGCCGGTTTTTTCCAGTCAGCCCGGCTGGCCTCGGCGTACCAGGCCCGAAGCGGCATCTCGGCCTGCGGATGCGTGTTCCAGAAACCCCGTAACTGGTTGATCGCGATGATGCGCATGGCGCAATGTAGCACGCTCCCGTTATGGGAGCAAGGTGCGTTTATTGCATGGCTGGCACGCTGAAATTGCGGTGTGGGGGTGCGTATCGATGTGCTGCCGAGCGGGCGCCATGGAGTTGCTTCTGGCTGTCGGCTGATTTCAGTGCACGGGTTGCGTCCGCATCACTGAAACCGGTTGTCTGGCGGAAGCGGTGAGATTCGAACTCACGGATGGCTTGCACCATCGCCGGTTTTCAAGACCGGTGCCTTAAACCGCTCGGCCACGCTTCCACGGCGCGCATTGTAACGGGTTCACCCCGGTTTGTGAGGGGGCGGGCCGAGTGGGGGCAGTGGCCTGCATTGACGCGGTGTCATCAACGGGTGTCGGATTTTCGTTACTTTGCCAGGGAAAACCTGCATGAAAACATGGAATTTTTATCCTGTTTTCCAGTAAAAACAGTGTGTTGGGACATGTCTGGCGTAATCCGGCGGCTGGCATAAATGCTGCTGCATGATGGGTATCCTGAATCAGCCGACGCCCGCCGTGACTGAATTATTTGAAATGTTGAGCATGATCACCCACCGTCGGAAGGCGGTGGTGAAATTGCCGTTTGCAAGCGTGAAGGCCACCGAAAAATGGCTGAAAACCTTGCCCACGGATTCGGACTACGATACCCATCACGCACTGGTCGAAGGGCTCGAGCGGTTCAATGCAGACCATGAGGCGGCCACGCTCAGCCGCATGAAATCTCTGTTGAAGATGGAAGAGGCCGGCCTGACCTTGCAGCTGCGCATCGTCGATCAGTACGTGCGCAACCAGGTTGCTTTCCGCCTGGCGCGCAAGGCCTTGTGGCGAGAAACATCGGCGTTCTGGTCGCTGTTGGCGGAGGCGTGGCTGGTGATGCTGAAGCAGGCCTATCGCGGCCAGGATAGCGCGGATCTGAAGCCGTTTGCAGCCGAGATCGCTACCCGTGCGCTGCGCTACGCAGGACTCAGCATGCGCTGGGAATATCATCAGGCGCGCAGTCCGGCCGGGTCGGCATGGCGGCGGGTGCACAAGATTTATCGCCTGCTCGAACACGATGGTCTGGCCACCCGGGAGGTGCTGATCAATACGCGCCCCACGCATTGTGCGCGTGAATACACGCTGACGGTGCTGATGGGACTGGTCCATCCGGTGGGCTATCGGGCGCAGGAAATCGAATCCATTGCGCGGATCATTGAAAGCCATGATGACTTGCCTCTGCCTGCGACCGTGCCGCAGCGCGAGGTGCATACGCACATGGTCGATCTGTCCCTGAGCGAAGGGGCCAGCGTGCTGGAGAAGGAATGGGTAGAGGGCCGTCGCCTGCGGTATTTTTCCCTGACGCCCCTGATCGAATATCTGCAATCGCTGGATCCGGCTTCGTCTGAAGCAGTGGATGGCGGGCTGATCCGCGAGGTGGCCAGCCTGATCAAACGCGGCGGCATTCGCCGCAACCGCTCGCGCACGAACCGTTTTGGCAGGGTATGGGCGGCGGTGGGGATGGACAACATCCTGACGGCGCTGGCCAGTCCGGACGCGGTCACGGGGCGCTTGGCGATGGAGCCCTGGATGCTGCGCGACGAAAGCACGGAGGGCATGGGCTTTGCCCTCACCGAGGTGACGACGCTCCCGCATGGCCGGCTGGTGGCCGTCAGCTGGGATCCTTCAGAAAATATCTGGCAATTGCTGGCGGTGCGCTGGAATCGCCAGGAAGACGGCCAGCATATGGTGGGGGCGCAGCACCTTTCACGTCATCCCAAGCGGGTAAAAATCCATTTCGAGGCGAAAGAGTCGGGCGGGGTGCAGGAAGAAACCTGGGCGGTGTTCCTGCCCATGACACACACCGAACAGGGGCTGAGCAACCTGCTGATTCCACAGACGCATTACCATCTGGGCGCCGCCCTGGTGCTGCACGAGGGGAATTCGCTCTATCGCCTGCGCCTGGGCGAGGTGCTGGAAACCCATGAAGGCTGGCTGCGCGTAGGCATGGATGTGATTGGGCGGGAACAGCTGGCTGACGCGGCCTGACATTCAGCGGGTGCGGATGTCTCTGAAATGAAACCCGAACGATCCCGAACGACGGTCGCTGAAATAGTGTTCCAGCGTGGTGCGTACGGTGCGGAATGCGATTTCGTTCCAGGGAATTTCGGCCTCGCTGAACAAGCGGGTTTCCAGCGATTCGATGCCGGATTGAAAATCCAGGTCGAGCAGCCGCGCACGAAACATCAGATACACCTGATTGATGTGAGGCAGGTTGACCAGGGTGTAAAGCTCGCCCATTTCGACGCGCGCCCCGGCTTCTTCCAGGGTTTCACGCGCCGCGCCCTCGAGCGTGGTCTCACCGTTTTCCATGAAGCCCGCAGGGAGTGTCCACAGCCCATACTTGGGTTCGATGGCACGGCGACACAATAAAACCTTGCCGTCCCATTCCGGGATGCTGCCGACCACCATTTTGGGATTCTGATAATGGATGGTGCCGCAGTCGGGGCACACATGACGCGGCAGGTTGTCGCCGTCCGGCACGCGCAGCACCACGGCGCTGCCACATTCGCTACAAAAATTCATGCCCCGTCCAATCAGTCAGTTTCGCCGCATCGCATGCGATTCCGCACCTGTGTGCGCGTAATGGAGCGGCGTCCCCGCATGGGCGGGGGATGACGCGATCCTTTCGGCCACGTTATCAAAATCTCCCCATCTTGATCAAGGTCGAAACTTGGACCACGGTTCGCGAGCGATTATCATTCAAGGTCATTTATCGTTGTGCCGATTTGTCCATGCGCCCTGCCCATATTGAAACCATCCTCGACCGCGAATTCGACAGCGCCGCCGACGGCCATCACACGCCGGTGATGCTGTGGGGTCCGCCCGGCGTCGGCAAATCGCAGATCGTGGCCAAGATCGCGCAGCAGCATGGCGTGCCTCTGATCGATATCCGGCTGTCGCAAATGGAGCCGACCGATCTGCGCGGCATTCCGTTTCGCAACGGTCAGCTGGTCGAGTGGTCGATCCCCTCGGTGTTGCCCGATGCCGGGCGTCATGGCACCGCAGGCATCCTGTTTCTGGACGAAATCACCTCGGCACCGCCCTCGGTTTCGGCCGCCGCCTACCAGCTGATTCTGGATCGCCGTCTGGGCGAGTACCAGGTTCCGGAAGGCTGGGTGATTTTTGCCGCGGGCAATCGTCAGGGCGACCGCGGCGTGACCTACGCGATGCCGGCGCCACTGGCCAACCGCTTCACCCACTATGAAGTGGAAGTGAACCTGGACGACTGGGTGGACTGGGCGCACAGCGAGGACATTGATCCGCGCGTGATCGCCTTTCTGCGTTTTCGCCCCGACCTGCTGTTCAGCTTCGATCCGGCACACACGCCAATCGCCTTTCCCAGCCCGCGCTCGTGGGAATATGCCCACCGTGCGCTGCAGAAATTCGACAAGACGGACCTGCTGGCCGACTCGCTGATGGCGTGCGTCGGCCAGTCGGCCGGACTCGAGCTGAAAACCTTTGTCGACAATATGGCGCAGATGCCGGATATCGATGCCATCATCAACGGCGCCGATGCCGAGGTGCCAGAAGGTATCGACCTGCAATACGGCGTCGCTGCCGCGCTGGTGAGAAAAGCCTTGCAGGCGGCTGACGCGGGCGATGCGCCGGCGGTGTACGGCAATATCCTCAAATACGCACAGCGTTTTCCGCAGCGCGAAATGGGCGTCATGCTGGTGTCCGATCTGCACCGTGCCGTAGGACGGCCGTTGTTCGCGGTGCCGGCATTTGCCGAGTGGGCCAACAGCATTACCGACCTGGTCCTGTACGAGCATTAATTAATGGCCGACCAGCCCGACGCCGCGCTCGAACCGATTCTGACCAAGCTTGCCGCGGCGCGCACCCGTCTCATCATGGAGCGCCCGTTTCTCGGCGCGCTGGTGATGCACCTGCCGCTGAAGGTGGGCGGTGAATGGTGCACCACCACCGGCACCGACGCGCAGGCCTTCTACTTCAACCCCAAGTTTGTCGACAATCTGTCGCTGGCGCAGACGCAGTTCATTCTCGCGCACGAGGCGATGCATTGCGCCATGGGCCATCCCCATCGCCGCAACCATCGCGTCAAGCGGCGCTGGGATGTGGCCTGCGATCATGCCGTCAACCTGATGCTGATCGAGGAAGGCCTGAAGCCGCCGCTGCATGGCATCCTCGCCGACCCGAATTTCATGACCCTGTCGGCGGAAGAAATCTATCCGCTGATTCCCGAGGACACGCCGGAAGAGTCGTTCGATGAGCACCTGTTCGACAGCGACAATGAATCGGGCAGCAGTCCCGACGAAAACGAGCGCCAGGA
>JBFHXL010000135.1:0-5402 GCA_041599035.1 Thiobacillus sp.
CGCCCCGCCATCAGGCCGCACGACAAAAAAAGGCCGCGCCCGAGGACGCGGCCTTGTCCCTGCAGCGCGTGCAGATTACTTCACGTACAGTTCAACGCGGCGGTTCTTGGCGCGGCCTTCGCGCGTCGCATTGCTGAAGGCCGGTTTGGTTTCGCCAAAGCCCTGGGTGGTCAGCCGATCGGCGGCGATGCCCTTTTTGATGAAATAGTCGTACACGGACTTGGCGCGGCGCTCGGACAGGCCCTGGTTGTATTTTTCAGTGCCAATACTGCAGGTGTGACCGATAACGTCGACGCTGATGTCGCTGCGGCGCGCCAGCACGCCTGAAGCCTCGTCCAGGATGACGATGGCATCAGGGCGCAGGCGAGCGGAGTCAAACTCGAAATTCACCCCTTCGAGAATGATCACGGTGTCGCCGTGGCGGGCCTGCTCGAGTTGCGCGGCTTGCGGGGTTTTGAGTGCCGGCACGACCGCCGCCGGCTGCGCCGCAGGTTCCGGTGCCGGCATCGGTGCCGGTTTGGGTTCGGGCATCGGCGCCGGTTTGGATTCAGGTGCCGGCTTGGGTTCAGGCGCCGGCACGGGCTCGGGGGCGACTTGCGCGACGACCGGTTCCGGCCGCGCTGCGGGCCGGGCTTGTTCGCCCAGGGCGATGCTCAGGCCGACGCTGACAATGACGTCTCCGAAGCTGGATCGATTCAAGGCATTGGCGGCATTGCCGTCCCAACGGTAACGGGCATCGGCGCGCAGAGCGATGTTGTCGCTCAGCCGCTTCATGACGCCAAGCCCGGCGTTCGCCATCAGCCCGGTGCCATCCGAACCCGGAATATCGGTACGCAAAAGGCCCGCACCCAGAACCCCGTAAGGGGTCAGGTCGGCATTGCGATCGAACAGATAGACCGCATCGACGCCGAGACCCTTCAGATCGTAATCACCGCCCCCGGTTTTATAGTCGAGCGAACTTCCGCTCAATGCCAGCTCCATGTTCCAGTTCGGGTTAATTGGCTTGCCGAGAGCCACACCGCCGCCCCAGCCATCGTCGGATTGACGGTCGCTGTCGGCAAACGTGTAGTTGGCCGAGGGGACGACATAGAGGCGATCGTCCATGGCATGTGCCTGCAGGGCAGTGCCGGCAAGTGCGATAAAGACAGACAGGGTTTTGATACGCATGTTATTTCCCTTTATTAAGTTAACTATCCAGAAGAACGCATGATCTGTATGTCACGACTGCATGCATCTGGCAGGCATCCTCCCGAATCCAGGAAAAACGCCCTTTGCCACGTCAATATAGCATTGAATTCAACTCTTCATTGCCTGGGCAAAAAACGTCGGGGGGTACGGACAAAAAGTCCTGGGGTGGGCCGATTCCGGTCCGATGTGCACAAGGCTGAATTCAGTCCTGCAATTCAAATCCGTCCAGCCTCAGCGTACATGCCTCGCCGGACTCGGTCTGCGCCACCAGCCACTCCGCCCCATCGCGGGTGTACACATCCAGCGGCAACAGGCGCTGACGTCCAGGCCGCACGCCTGTCGTCACATTCACGTCCAGCCATTGCCGCGTCAGTGCCGCGAATTCCAGGCGCTCATGCACAACGCAGGCGATCGGCCGGTAGTCACTCAACGCAGGACAACGCCTGATTTTTCGAACGGGGTCCAGGCCTTGCCGAGGGTGACGCCCAGACGGCCGACCAGACGTTCGGCCAGACCTTCGCGCTGGGTGTAATCAATAATGTCTTCGGCCTTGACGACATCACGGGCGACGGAATCAACGGTGCCGAGACCATCGGCCAGACCGAGCTGGATGCTTTTCTCGCCGCTCCAGATCAGGCCGCTGAACATCTCGGGCGTTTCCTTGAGCCGCTTGCCGCGGCCTTCACGCACCACGGCGATGAACTGGCCATGGATTTCCTCGAGCATCTGCTTGGCAAAACTCTGCTGCTTGGGATCGACCGGTGAAAACGGGTCGAGAAAGCCCTTGTTCTCGCCGGCCGTCAGCAGACGCCGCTCGACGCCCAGTTTTTCCATGGTGTGGGTAAAGCCGAAGCCGTCCATCAGCACGCCGATCGAACCGACCAGACTGGCCTTGTCGACGAATATCTTGTCGGCGCCGGCGGCGACGTAATACCCACCCGAAGCGCAGATGTCATCGACCACGGCATAAAGCGGAGTTTTCGGGTGCAGGGCGCGCAGGCGTTTGATCTCGTCGTAAATCTGCCCGGCCTGGACCGGGCTGCCGCCGGGGCTGTTGATGCGCAGGATGATGCCCTTGGTTTTCTTGTCTTCGAACGCGCTCTGCAGGCTGCCGATGATGGCATCCGCGCTGGCTTCGTCGGCCGAAATCACGCCCTGCAAATCGATCAGCGCGGTGTGCGTCTTGGGAATGGAGACGCCGTCAGAGCCGAACCAGCCCGCGGCCAGAAACAGCACGATAAACAGGTAGAGAAAGCCGAGCGACTTGAACAGGATGCTCCAGTGGCGGCTGCGGCGTTGTTCCTGAATGGTGGACAGCGCCAGCTTTTCCAGCACGCTGCGTTCCCAGTTTTCCTGCGTAGGTTTTTCCTGTTCGCTCATTGTTCTTCCATCGTGAAAATATACCCGTCGCGCTCGACGACCGGGACCGGGATCAGACCGCGTCCGGCGCAGCGGCCACCCACGCACTGACCGCTGGCCGGGTGGTAGAGCGCACCGTGAGTGGAGCAGATCAAGTATAGCCGTGAGTGATCGAAGAAATCACCTTCCTGCCAGTCCAACTCGACCGGCACGTGGCCGCACTGGTTGAGGAAGGCATGGGGCTGACCCTCAAAGCGCACCACGAAGGCCGGCTGCGGCTGGCCGTTCCGGTTCAGCTCGAAGCGCACTCCTTTGCCCTGCTCGGCGAGGTCGCTCGCGGCGCAGATCAGGCGTTCGCGTTCAGCCATGCGTGCACCTCGGCAAAACTGTCCATCAGGGCCAGGGGAGCATGTGGGTGCAGGTCGCCCGCCTCGTGCGCGCCGTAGGTCACCCCGAGGCTGGCGACCCCGGCATTCGACGCCATCAGCAGATCGTGGCTGGTATCGCCGATCACCAGGGTTCGCGCCGGATCGGCATCCAGTTCGTCGATCAGTTCCAGCACCATCGCCGGATGCGGCTTGGAATGCGTCTGGTCGGCGCAGCGGGTGGCGGCGAACCATGCGCCAAGCCCGCTGGCTTCGAGCGCACGGTTGAGGCCGAGCTGGCTCTTGCCGGTGGCGACGGCCAGTTGAAAACCGCTGGCGTGGAGGTCGCGGATCCCGCTTTCCACGCCGGCGAACAGCGGCAATTCGGCGTCACGACCGAGGTAATGGTGGCGGTAGCGCTCGACCAGACGCGGGTAGTCGTCGGCCGGCAGCTCCGGCAGCAGGGTTTGCAGCGCCTGCACCAGGCCCAGCCCGATGATCTGGCGCGAGGCATGGTCGCTCGGTGCGGCCAGGCCGATATCCTCGCAGGCGCGCTGGATCGAATCGACGATCACGCCGGCGGAATCCATCAGGGTGCCGTCCCAGTCGAAAATCAGCAGATCAAATTGCTTGGGCATTCTTCAAGGTGTCCAGAAATGTAGCTAAATCATCGGGCAAGGGGGCTTCGACCTGCATGCGCTCGCCCGAAATGGGGTGATCGAACACCAGTCTGGCGGCATGCAGGAACATGCGCTTCAGCCCCTGCCTGGCCAGCCGTTTATTCAATTCGAAATCACCGTATTTGTCGTCGCCCGCAATCGGAAAACCCAGATGCGAGGTGTGCACGCGGATCTGATGGGTGCGGCCGGTCTTCAGTTCCGCTTCCAGCAGGGTGAAATCGGCGAAGCCTTGCAGGCGGCGGAAGATCGTGTGCGCGGCCTGGCCGCCGTCGCGCACGGTGACACGCTTCTCGCCGTTGTCATCCACGCGTTTGTGCAGCGGCAGTTTCACGTGCTGGGTGAGGTTCGACCAGCGCCCGGCCACCAGCGTCAGGTAGCGTTTCTCGATCTTGCCGTCGCGCATCGCCGCGTGCAGGCCGACCAGCGCCCGCCGCTTCAAGGCGATCAGCAGCACCCCCGAGGTTTCGCGGTCGAGCCGGTGCACCAGTTCCATATAGCGGCATTCCGGCAGTTCCAGCCGCATCTGTTCGATCACCCCGCGCGAAATGCCGCTGCCGCCGTGCACCGCCATGCCGGACGGCTTGTTGAGCGCGATCAGGGCCTCGTCACGGTACAGGATGTGCGGCAGCAGGCGGATTCCGCCCTGCGGCAGATGGGTGGCCGGCGTGATCAGCGGCACCGCCGTGCGCACCGGCGGAATACGTACTTCGTCGCCCAGTTTCAGGCGATAGCCGACATCGACGCGGCCGCCGTTGATGCGGACCTCGCCGCCCCGCACCAGCTTGTAAATGCGGCTTTTCGGCACGCCTTTCAGCCGCGCCATCAGAAAGTTGTCCAGGCGCTGGCTGTCCGCACTGTCGTCAATCGTCAGGCGCCTGACCGAATCTTTCTCTAAGTCCTTCTTTTTCATATACACTACTGTCGGTTCAGGCCCTGTTTTGCCTGTCCAATTGCCCGGCATTCATGCCGTGGATATTAGAGATCACGCCGGTTAAAACGCTCACCGGCCGCCGTCAGCCCGGCCCGTCTGGATTCCTGCCGCCCAGCCCACGTTTACGTTGGCGCGGACAGTCGAAGCCACCCGCCGCGCGATCGGCAAAGCAGCGATGTTATCAATGACGCGACAAGAAGCATACGAAATCAGCATTCACGCTTGGCCTCGACCCGGACAATTCAATGGATTATCCGGGTTTCACCAGCGGGAATCGGAAAGACCGCTCCGGCTTTGCCGGCGACACTCTCCAGGAACAGGACCCTTTATCCATGCCATTTCACCCAAATAAATTCGTGATTGCATGAGCTGCCCGCATCAAGCGGCAGTCTGACCTGTCCCGTATGCACGCGCGCGGGAGTAAACAATGAAGCGCATGCTTTTCAACGCAACCCAGGCGGAAGAACTCCGGGTTGCCATCGTCGACGGCCAGAAGCTGGTCGACCTTGACATCGAGTCCGCCAGCAAGGAACAACGCAAGGGCAATATCTACAAGGGTGTCGTCACCCGCGTCGAGCCCAGCCTGGAAGCCGCATTCGTCGACTACGGCTGCGAGCGCCACGGCTTTCTGCCGTTCAAGGAAATTTCCCGCGCCTGCCTGCCCGGCAACGGCCGCGTCCCGGAAAACCTGAAAGAAGGCCAGGAACTGCTGGTCCAGGTCGAAAAGGACGAGCGCGGCAACAAGGGCGCGGCGCTGACCACCTACGTCTCGCTGGCCGGCCGCTATGTCGTGCTGATGCCGACCAACCCGCGTGGCGGCGGCGTCTCGCGCCGCATCGAGGGCGAGGAACGCAACGAACTGCGCGACACTCTGGCCCA
>JBFHXL010000136.1:0-5362 GCA_041599035.1 Thiobacillus sp.
CCGGTACCGTCGTCGGCAAGCTGGAAGGCGACCGCGAAGCCACCCTGGGCTGGATCGACACCATGCGTGACGAATTCATTCCGGAAGATCGTTCGCGCGGCCTGTTCTTCGATCAGGACTGGGGCTCCATGCCCGGCGTGATCCCGGTTGCTTCCGGTGGTATTCACGTGTGGCACATGCCCGCACTGGTGAACATCTTTGGTGACGACTCCGTTCTGCAGTTTGGTGGCGGTACGCTTGGCCACCCCTGGGGCAACGCTGCTGGCGCCGCCGCCAACCGCGTCGCGCTGGAAGCCTGTGTGGAAGCACGCAACCAGGGTCGTGAGCTCGAGAAGGAAGGCAAGGACATTCTGACCACCGCCGCAGCTCACAGCCCCGAACTGAAGATCGCCATGGAAACATGGAAAGAGATCAAGTTCGAGTTCGACACCGTCGACAAGCTGGACGTTGCGCACAAGTAAGACGGTAAGGCGTGAGGGGTGAGGTGTATTGCCCTCCCCCGCCTCACGCCTATCGCCTAACGCCTCACCTAATTTGAAAGGAAACAAAATGTCTGAAGTGATGGATTACAAAAGCCGCCTGAGCGACCCTGCCAGCCGCAAATTCGAGACCTTCTCCTACCTGCCCGCGATGGACGCGGACAACATCAAGAAGCAGGTCGAGTATCTGGTGAAAAAAGGCTGGAACCCGGCCATCGAGCACACCGAACCCGAGCACCTGATGGACTCGTACTGGTACATGTGGAAGCTGCCGATGTTCGGTGAAACCGACGTCGCACGCATCCTGAGCGAAGCCGAAGCCTGCCGCAAGGCCAACCCTAACAACCACGTTCGTCTGATTGGTTACAACAACTTCAACCAGTCACAGGGCGCGGCCATGGTGATTTTCCGCGGCAAGACGGTTTAAGTCGCGACGGGAGACCGTAAAAGCCCCCGTCGCCCGCAAGGCGCGGGGGCTGTTGGTTTGTTTGTCCGCGAAGGACGCGAAGGTACACGAAGAAAATCTTTCAGGCTGGTTGTCGTCTGACCCGCTTGGAATGCCGCTTCCGATCCTTGTTGTCTCTCCTTCGCGTCTCTTCGCGTCCTTCGCGGACGAATAAAAAAAGGACTTGAAATGAGCAATATCGTTGATCAATACCGTATTACCGAAGAACCTTACTACCGTCCCGTTGCAGACGAAGTCGAGTTGTATGAAGCGGCTTACTCCGTGCGCATGCCGATGATGCTCAAGGGGCCGACCGGCTGTGGCAAGACGCGTTTCGTCGAATACATGGCGCACAAACTGGGCAAGCCGCTGATCACGGTGGCGTGTAACGAAGACATGACTGCTTCCGACCTGGTCGGCCGTTTCCTGCTGTCCGCAGCGGGCACGGAATGGCAGGATGGTCCGCTGGCCATCGGTGCCCGTCACGGCGCCATTGTCTATCTCGACGAAGTGGTGGAAGCGCGTCAGGACACCACCGTGGTGATCCACCCGCTGACCGACAACCGTCGTGTGCTGCCGCTGGAAAAGAAGGGCGAACTGGTCCACGCTCACCCTGATTTCCAGATTGTGATTTCCTACAACCCCGACTACCAGAGCCTGATGAAGGATCTCAAGCAGTCGACCAAGCAGCGTTTCGGCGGCCTCGATTTCACCTCTCCCGATCACAAGATCGAAACCGAAATCGTGACGCATGAATCCGGTGTCAACGCCGATATCGCCGGCAAGCTGGTGTCGATCGCCGAACGCTCGCGCAACCTGAAAGGCCACGGCCTTGACGAAGGCCTGTCCACTCGCATGCTGATTTACGCAGGTTCGCTGATCGCCAAGGGTGTCGACCCGATGGCCGCCTGTCGCGTTGCACTGGTGCGTCCGATCACCGACGATCCCGACATGCGCGACGCGCTGGATGCAGCGGTATCGACGTTCTTCTAAAACCTTTTTGTCCGCGAAGGACGCGAAGGGGCGCGAAGTGAATTCATGAAAGGATTTTTCTTCGCGATCCTTCGTGTCCTTCGCGGATATAAAGAATGAGTGGTGTGCATCCATTGCGCACAACGCATCCTGCATTTGAGGACAAGCCGCTATGTCGATCAAACTTGCCGACTACAACGAACTGCTGGAAGATTTGCCCCCGCATTGCCGCGAGACGCTGGAGGACACCTGGCACGATGCCACCAAGGTGTTCTCGCCGCGCGGCCTGGACAATTACCTGAAGGGGACGGCTGCGCTGCAGGGCCTGGGGCGCGGCGACTCGCTGGTCGAGACCTGGATTCAGGAAGCGCCCCTGGTGGCCAAGGAGGTGGGCGAAGACGTGGTGGCCGATCTCGCCACCGCAGCGCTGACGCTGGCCTCGAAAACCTCGGGTGCCGTGATCGAGCTGCTGCTCGGCACCGCGCCGACCGCCGCCAACCGGCTGGGCGACGCGGCACTGTTCCTCAAGTATCTGCAGTTCATCAACACCCTGATTGCACAGGCGCCGCGCGGCGTGCGCCCAATGCTCGACAAGCTCGAAGTGCTGTTCCAGCACCTGACTCTGGGCGGCCTGCGGCGCTGGGCGCTGTGGGGCGCGCACGCGCACCGTACCAACTACGAAGAACAGATCCGCTATTTCGGCCTCGAGTCGAAAGAGTCACTCGCCATGCTGCAGAAGGAGCGCAAGGGTACGCTGCTGGTCGACGTGCAACGCCGCATCAACATGTACCTGCGCGCGCTGTGGGCCCGTGATTTTTTCATGCGCCCGACCTCGGGCGACTTCGAAGCGCGCGAAGGCTATCGGCCGTATATCGAGGATTACCTGCTGCATCTGCCGGACGCCTTCGACGACTTCACGGTTGAAGGGCAGGCGCCGGTTCCCGGCATCGAACTCTATCGTGCCACTGCCGCACACTGCGCCGCACACATCGTCGAAACGCGCGTGCCGATTTCGGCCGAGGCGCTTAACCCGATGCAGATGGCAGTGATTTCCGTGATCGAGGACGCGCGGGTGGAAACCCTGGCGATCCGCCGCTTCCCCGGCCTGAAGCAGATGTGGTGCAAGCTGCATGCCGCGACGCCGGACATGGACCAGAGCGTGGGCGATTACCTCAACCGGCTGGCGCGTGCGTTACTGGACGACCGCTATGAGGACAGCGACCCGTGGATTGCCGAGGGCCGTGCCTTGTTTGCCGACGCGCAGGACAAACTGGACACCAACCAGACTTCGTGGGAAATTGGCGCACAGCTCGCGCACAGCCTGAGCCAGAAAAAAATTCCGTTTAACCCGCGTACCGATCTCCTCACCGCGCCGTATCGCGACGACAACCGCTACTTCTGGGAATTCGAGGAATTCGATTTCGACAAGGCCGCCAGTGCGGGCTACGACACCGTCAAGCAGGTTCGCAAGTATGTGAGCGTGATGGAGTTGGTCAACGAGATCGACACCGAGACCGCCGGCGACGATGCCGAGGAAATCTGGGTGCTCGGCACCGAGCTCTATCCCTACGAAGACATCGGCGAGGAAAGCGGCGGCAAGAGCTACAACGAGCTGGAGGGCAAGGAGCCGTTGTCGGATCCTTTCCATTATTCCGAGTGGGATTACCAGATCCAGCTGGAGCGTCCGGCCTGGGCGACGGTGCAGGAAAAGCGTACCAAGCTGGGTGATCTCGATGTCATCGACGCGATCACCGCACAATACAAGCGCGAAATTCACCGCATGAAATTCCTGCTCGATGCGATGCAGCCACAGGGCGTGCAGCGCATTCGCAAGCTCGAAGACGGCGACGAAATCGACATCAATGCGGCGATCGCCAGCTTCACCGACATTCGGCTCGGCAACCAGCCCGACCCGCGCATCATGATGCGTTCGGTCAGGAAGACCCGCGACTTCTCGATCCTGGTGCTGCTCGACCTGTCTGAGTCGACCAACGAGACGGTGCAGGACCAGGAATATTCCGTGCTCGACCTGACGCGCCAGGCCTGCGTCCTGCTGGCCGATGCGATCAGCAAGGTGGGCGATCCCTTCGCCATCCACGGCTTCTGCTCGGACGGCCGCCACGATGTCGAGTACTACCGTTTCAAGGATTTCGACCAGCACTGGAACGAGGTGCCCAAGGCCAAGCTTGCAGGCATGACCGGGCAGCTGTCTACCCGCATGGGCGCGGCGATCCGCCACGCCGGGCATCATCTGAAGCTGCAGCGCTCGGCGAAGAAGCTGCTGATCGTGATCACCGACGGCGAACCCGCCGACATCGACGTGCGCGATCCGCAGTACCTGCGCTACGACACCAAGAAGGCGGTGGAGGAAGTTGGCCGTGACGGCGTGGTTACCTACTGCATGAGCCTTGATCCGCGCGCCGACAATTACGTGAGCCGCATCTTCGGGCAGAATAATTTCATGGTGGTCGATCACGTGCAGCGCCTGCCGGAGAAACTGCCATTGCTGTATGCCGGGCTGACGCGCTAATTTCAGGGAAGCCGGTATCGGGTCACGGCGAGGTGGATGACGTGACTTTCCTGCCGCCGCGCTTTTTCTGCGACGAAGGCAAATTCATCAAGTGGGGCTGGGATTCCTGCCAGATGCGGGCGCCGTCCTGCAGCAAGAAATCCAGGAAGCGGCGTGTCGTTGCCGACAGTTTCTTGCCCTTGAGATGCACGGCATACCACTGCCGCTGCAAGGGAAAGTGCTCCACATCCAGTACGGCGATAAGGCCGGTTTTCAATTCGAGACGCAGGTTGTGCAGGGACAGCACCGAGATGCCCAGCCCCGCCATGACGGCCTGCTTGATCGCCTCGCTGCTCCCCAACTCCATATAGGGCTGAATGGTCAGCCCGTGCTCGGCAAACAGCCGGCTGCGTGCCGCGCGTGTGCCCGAACCGGGCTCGCGCGACAGAAAGCGCTCCTGCAACAGGCGCGCCAGCGGAATCTGTTTCTCGTTTACGAGGGGATGGTCTGGCGCCGCCACCACGACCAGTGGGTTGTCGAGAAAGAATGCGGCCTCCAGATCGAGGTTTTCAGGCAGGGTGCCCATGATCACCAGATCGTCCATATTGCCTTCCAGCCGTTCGAGCACGCGTGTCTGGTTGGTGACGGTCAGGCGGGGCTCGACCGCCGGATGCTCGCGCAAAAAGGCACCGAGCAGGTGGGGCATGAAGTATTTCGAGGTGGTGATGGCAGCGAGGTTGAGCGGCCCTCTTACGCCTTCCTCCAGGCCGGTCATGTCCTCATCCAGCACCCGCAGGCGGTCAAGGACATCGCGACAGGCCTCGAACAGTTCCTTGCCGACTTCCGTCAGAAAAATGCGCTTGCCCATCTGCTCGACCAGCGGCATGCCCACGCTTTCCTCCAGGCGTTTGACCTGAATCGATACCGCAGGCTGGGACAGAAACAGCTCTTCCGCCG
>JBFHXL010000137.1:0-5348 GCA_041599035.1 Thiobacillus sp.
CCCGGTGGGCACGGCGATCAGCATGGTTGAAAACATGAAGAACAGCTGCCCGGCCACCGGCATGCCGGTCGTGAACATGTGGTGCGCCCAGACGATGAAGGAGAGGATGGCGATCGATGCCGTGGCGTACACCATCGAGGCATAGCCGAACAGCGGCTTGCGCGCAAAGGTCGGGATGATCTGCGAGATGATGCCGAACGCCGGCAGGATCAGGATGTAGACCTCGGGGTGGGCGAAGAACCAGAAAATGTGCTGGAACATCACCGGGTCGCCACCGCCGGCGGCGTTGAAGAAATGGGTGCCGAAGTTGCGGTCGGTCAGCAGCATGGTTACCGCACCGGCCAGAACCGGCATGGTTGCAATCAGCAGATAGGCCGTGATCAGCCAGGTCCACACGAACAGCGGCATTTTCATCAGCGTGAGGCCGGGCGCGCGCATGTTGAGGATGGTCGTGATGATGTTGATCGATCCCATGATCGACGACAGGCCCATGATGTGCACCGCCAGGATCGTCAGGTCATAGGAAATACCACCCTGGATGAAGAGCGGCGGATACATGGTCCAACCGCCCGCCACCGCGCCGCCCGGCAGCCAGAAGGACACCATCAGGAAAAAAGCGGCCACCGGCAGAATCCAGAACGCCCAGTTGTTCATGCGCGGAAAGGCCATGTCGGGCGCCCCCAGCATCAGCGGCACCTGCCAGTTGGCGAAGCCGGAGAAGGCCGGCATGATGACGCCGAAAATCATGATCAGGCCGTGCATCGTGGTGAGCTGGTTGAAAAAGTCCGGGCGCACAAGCTGCAGGCCCGGCTGGAACAGCTCGGCCCGAATCAGCAGCGCCATCGACCCCGCCACGAACAGCATGACGAGTGCAAAAAACAGGTAGAGCGAACCGATATCCTTGTGATTGGTGGTGGTGAGCCAGCGCATGATCCCGCCGGGCGGCGCGTGCTGTCCGTGGGTGTCGTGGGCTGTGGCAGACATGACGCTGCGCTCCTCTCGATGATTCATTGCGCCGCCGCTGCAGCCGTGTCACGCCGCACCGCTGCGATCGCCGCAGGTTGCGCCGCGTCACCCACCTTGTTGTCCCAGGCATTGCGCTGATAGGTCACCACGGCGGCAATGTCCGCATCGGACAGCTGTTTGCCGAACGCCACCATCGCGGTGCCCGGGCGGCCGCCGTTCAAGACGATCCGGATGTGCTCGGGCAGCGGCCCGGTCGCCACCCCGGAGCCGTTGATCGCAGGAAACGCGCCGGGCACCCCCATGCCGTCAGCCTGGTGGCAGGCCACACAGTTGGCCTGATAAACCTTCTCGCCCCGCTCGACCAGTTCGGCGATGTCGAAGCTGCGGGCATCGTCGGCGGCAGCCGTTTGCGCGCGCCCTTTCATCTTCGCCACCCAGGCCCTGTAATCCGCTTCCGACACGACCTCGACCACGATCGGCATGAAGCCGTGGTCCTTGCCGCACAACTCGGCACACTGGCCGCGGTAGGTACCGATCCTGTCGGCCCTGAACCAGCTGTCGCGAATGAAACCCGGAATCGCATCCTGCTTGACGCTGAACGCAGGCATCCACCAGGCATGGATGACATCGCTGGCGGTGATCAGCAGGCGCACGCGCTTGCCGACCGGCACCACCATCGGCTGGTCAACCGCCAGCAGATAGTGCGCGTCCTTGGCGGCCAGGCCGTTGATCTGATCAACTGGAGTCGAAAGGTTGCTGTAGAAGCTCACCCCGTCGTTGAGGTAGTCGTAGCCCCATTTCCACTGATAGCCGGTGATCTTGACGGTCATGTCGGGATTGGTCGTGTCCTTCATGTCGATCACCACCTTGGCGGCAGGAAACGCCATCCCCATCAGGATCACAAATGGAATCACGGTCCAGATGATTTCGACCGTGGTGTTCTCGTGGAATTGCGCGGCCTGGTGACCGACCGATTTCCGATGCTTCAGCAGCGAATAGAACATCGCGCCGAAGACCACGACAAAAATCAGCAGGCACACCAGCATGATGAAGGTGTGCAGTTGGAACACGTCATGCGCGACCTGGCTCGCCGGCACCTGCAGGTTGTAGGCATAGTCCGCCAGCGCCGGCTGGCTTGCCACCAGCGCCGTTGCCGCCATTCCTGCACGTTGCCACCTGCGTTTCATCGTGCCCCCCATCCTGGTCGCTACGGTTCCAGGTTGTGATGCCGTGTGTCGGTTATGCCCGCTTCAGCAAATTGCAGACGACCCCTCGATGCGCCCGTCAAGCCCGCAGCAACACTCACCGCATTCACTGGTTCAAATCTTTGGCGCCCTTGCGGGCGTCACTTTGAAAGTAGACGATGCGCCCCGGTCCTACAACCGGAACGGTTGTTCAAGCTATTGATATCTTTATATATTTAGTAGAGGCCGCTATTGCCGGGGAGACGGCAACACGAATTGATCAGGCAGCGTCAGCCAGGGTTGCGCAAGGGGGCGGCCTCCTGCGGACTGCGGCCCGTGTTGCGCCGAATGCGGCGCAGCTGTCGAATGGAATGAGTCAGGAACATAGCCCTGCACGCCCAGGCACGGTCCCGGCAAACGCAGTCGCAGCGCATCCAGATTGGCCGCCTGGTATGCCATCGCCGGGTCGATGCGGTTGCCCACCCAGCCGGCCCAGGGCAGCGCCCGGCTGCGGATCGAGTCCGCCGTCAGCAGGGCATGGTTGAGGCAGCCCAGACGCAACCCCACGACCAGCACCACCGGCAAGGCCAACCGCTGCGCCAGATCGCCCATGTCTTCCCGGTCGTTCAGCGGCACCCGCCAGCCACCGGCACCTTCGACCACCACCACATCGGCCGTGGCAGCAAGCCGTGCATACGCTTCGGCGATAACCCCCAACTCGATCTGCGTGCCTGTGCGTTGCGCGGCAATATGCGGCGCAACCGGCTCGGCAAAGGCATACGGATTCACGTCGCATACATCTGACGATACGTTGCTGGCCTGCATCAGCGCCACCACGTCCTCGTTCAGTTCACCCGGTGCGCTGCCGGCCGACACCGGTTTCATCGCCGCCACCCGCAGACCCTGCGCGCGCAATGCATGAATCAAGGCCACCGCCACCCGCGTTTTTCCCACGCCGGTGTCGGTGCCGGTGACGAACAATCCGTTCACGCCAATCCCAACTTGCGCCGGCGTTCGCCGATATTGAACTGGATCACCTGACGCCCGTCTTCACGCTGCAACTTGTCGCCCACCCAGGCATGGCCGTAGATCACCTCAAAAGTCGCGGGCAGCCGTCCGTCCAGACGCTGTATTTCGTAGGCCTGCTGCAGCCGCGACCAAGCCGATTTTCCGAGCAGGCCACGCCGACGCGCGGTGGCGGCATTGTGTGCACCGATCCCCTTGAGGTCGCGCATCAGGGTTTTGAGGTCGGTATAGGTCAGCGTCAGCATGTCCATTTCCATCACCGGGCTGCTGAAACCCGCGTTGACCAGCATGTCGCCGATGTCGTGCAGGTCGATAAAATGATTCACATGCGGTGCATCGTCGATGGCGGCAAATGCGGTGCGCAATTCCTTCAGCGTGTCGGGACCGAAGGTGGCGAAAATCAGCAGTCCACCCGGCGCCAGCACCTGCTGAAATCCCCTCAGCGTGGCGTCAAGATCATGCGCCCACTGCAAGGCGAGGCTCGACCAGATCAGGTTGACGCTGCTGGCGGCCAGCGGCAGGCGGTCCATGTCCGCACAGAGGACGTGATGCTGCGGCCCGCTGCGCGGAAGCATGCCGGAAAGCACACGCCGTGCCCAGCCCGGCTGCGGCAGGCGCGCGCGTGCGGCGTGCAGCATGGCCGGAGCGATATCGAGCGCGTACAGATCAGCCTCGGCATAGCGCGTCCGCAGATGCGCCAGCCCATACCCGGTGCCGGTGCCCACATCGAGCACACGCGCCGGTTGCAGCGTCATGAAATCGAGCCGCTCGAGCAGACGGTCGCACACCTCGCGCTGCAGCACCGCGTGGGCATCGTAGCTGGCGGCGGCATGATCGAATGCCCGCCGCACCTCGGCAAAATCCAGTTCGGCTTCAGCCATGGACAAACCGCCCTATCCCGGCCGCCACTGCTTCGGCGTGTGACAGATGCGGCGCGTGGGCCGCGTGGGCCAGCTCGATGTGCTGCGCGTGCGGCAGGGTCCGGGCCAGCCAGGCGCCGGCCGCAGCCGGGGTGAGCGTGTCCTGGCTGCCGTGGATGACGAGACTGGGCTGGCTCAGCTGTGGCAGCACCCGGCGCAAATCGGTGTCGCGCAACATGTCCAGGCCATTCGACAACGCTGCAGCCTCGGCTTGCGGCGCGGCCAGAAAAGACTGGCGCAGTTGCTGCAGCATGATCTTCTGTCCCACCATGCCGCGCGTCTGCAAAGTCAGGAAGCGTAGCAACGTGGCCTGCGGATCAGCCATCAGCGCAGCCCCGAATTGCTGCAGATCGCTTGCGGCGATGCCGTGTTCCCAGCCAGCGTCCGCAACGAAGCGGGGCGTGGAAGCCAACAAAACCAGGCGTGAGATTTTGTGCGGATGATCGAGCGCAGCACGCATCGCTACCTGCCCGCCCAGCGACCAGCCAAGCAGCATGGCGTTGCCCGGCAACGCATCCGCCAGATCATCCGCCCAGCTTTGCAAGCTGTTGTGCGGCAGTAGCGCACGCCCGCCGTGGCCCGGCAGGTTGAGCACACGCACGTCGAAATCGGCAGCCAGCAGCGCTGCCAGGGGGTCGAACACGCGCGCGTTCATGCCCCAGCCGTGCACCAGTGCCAGAACCGGTTTAGTCGATGGCATGCAGTGCCTCGATCAACTGATTGACATCGTCTTCGCTGTGCGCGGCCGACAGGGTGATGCGCAGCCGCGCGGTATTCACCGGCACCGTGGGCGTGCGGATGGCGGGCACCAGCAGGCCGCGTTGCAACAGAAGTTTTGACAGCCGCACCGCGTCGGCATTGGTGCCGATCACTAGCGGCTGGATCGGCGTGCCGGACGCCATCAGCGTGCCGCATGTCAGCGTCGCCAGCCCTTCGCGCAGGCGCACGATATGGCGGCGCAGGCGTTCGCGCCGGGATTCACCCGCCTCGATCTGGCGCAGGCTTTGCAGCAGGCACGCCGCCAGCATCGGCGGCGACGCGGTGGTGTAGATGTACGCACGCGCCTTCTGGATCAGCCAGTCGATCACGCCCGCATGCGCGGCCACCGCGGCGCCCGACACCCCGGCCGCCTTGCCGAGCGTCGCCAGATAGATCACGCGGTCGCTCGCGCGGGCGCGATCGGTCAGTCCACCGCGACCGTCGTTCAGCACGCCGAAGCCGTGCGCGTCATCGAGATACAGCCACGCGTCAA
>JBFHXL010000138.1:0-5333 GCA_041599035.1 Thiobacillus sp.
ATATGGCCACGCTCGCGCGCCTTCCGGAGATCGAACACGGTGCGGCGTGTAACGACTTCGCGGCGATGGCGCAGGAAGGCGTCGAGCATTTCCTTCAGGTTGAGCAGGCGCGGCTGACCGTCGATCAGCGCCACCATGTTCATGCCGAAGGTGTCCTGCATCTGTGTCTGCTTGTACAGATTGTTCAGGATCACATCGGCATTTTCGCCGCGCTTCAGCTCAATGTAGACGCGCATGCCGGACTTGTCCGACTCGTCGCGCAGGTCGGAAATGCCGTCGATCTGCTTTTCACGCACCAGCTCGCCGATCTTGATCAAGAGATTGGCCTTGTTCACCTGGTACGGCAGTTCGTCGATGATGATGGCCTGCTTGCCGCCGTTCTTGTCGAGGTCTTCGATGTGGCAGGTGGCACGCATCACCACGCGGCCGCGCCCGGTGCGATAACCGTCGCGCACGCCCGAGAGGCCGTAGATGATGCCGGCGGTGGGGAAATCCGGCGCCTTGACGATGGCGATCAGCGACTCGATGTCGATCTCGGGATCGTCCAGCAGCGCGTGCAGCGCAGTGCAGATATCGGTGAGATTGTGCGGCGGAATGTTGGTCGCCATGCCGACCGCGATGCCGGACGAGCCATTGATCAGCAGGTTGGGAATCTTGGTCGGCAGCACCAGCGGTTCCTGCTCGGAGCCGTCATAGTTGGGGCCGAAGTCGACCGTTTCCTTGTCGAGGTCGGCCAAGAGTTCGTGCGCGATCTTCGCCATCCGCACTTCGGTGTAACGCATCGCCGCCGCGTTGTCGCCGTCCACCGAGCCGAAGTTGCCCTGGCCGTCGATCAGCGGGTAGCGCAGCGAGAAGTCCTGCGCCATCCGCACCATGGTGTCGTACACCGCGGTGTCGCCGTGCGGGTGGTATTTACCGATGACGTCGCCGACCACGCGCGCCGACTTCTTGTATGCCTTGTTCCAGTCGTTGGAAAGCTCGTTCATCGCATACAGCACACGACGATGCACGGGCTTCAGACCGTCGCGCACATCCGGCAGCGCGCGCCCCACGATCACGCTCATGGCGTAATCGAGGTACGACCGCCGCATCTCCTCCTCGAGACTGACCGGGAGGGTTTCCTTGGCAAACTGTTCCATAACCGGCTTTTTATTTGTTCAGATTTTGAAGCCCGCGATTTTAGCATGGCCGCCAAGCCAGGCAGCCTTTGCCAAACCACGGCCAAACAACGAGAATGCAGGCCACCATGAAAGCCCCAGCCGACCTCATCCTCCTGCCGCAATGGGTCGTGCCCGTCGATACAGCGGGTGCGCTGACCGATCATGCCGTGGTCGTGCAGGGGGGGCAGATCCTCGACGTGCTGCCCGCCAGCGCAGCGCAGGCGCGCTACAGCGGCACACAAACGCTTGCCCTGCCGGGCCAGGCCCTGATTCCCGGCCTGATCAACCTGCACGGCCACGCCGCGATGTCGCTGCTGCGCGGCTTTGCCGACGACCGCCCCCTGATGGCCTGGCTCAACGAGCACATCTGGCCGGCCGAGAAAAAGCACCTGTCCGAAGCCTTCGTGCGCGACGGCACCCTGCTCGCCGCCGCCGAAATGCTCGCCGGCGGCATCACCACCTGCAACGACATGTATTTCTTCCCGCAGGCCGCGGGCGAAGCCTTTTTGCAGGCCGGCATGCGCGCCACGCTCGGCATGATCGTGCTGGAATTCCCGAGTGCCTTTGCAAGCGATGCCGACGACTATCTGGCCCGTGGCCTCGCCATGCGCGACGCGCTCAAGGACGAGCCGCTGCTGGGCTTTGCTTTCGCCCCGCATGCGCCCTACACCATATCGGATGCCACCTTCAGCCGCATCAACACCCTGGCGGACCAGCTCGGCCTGCCCATCCATACCCATATTCACGAAACCACCGACGAAATTCACGACAGCCTCAGGCAACACGGGGTGCGCCCGCTGGAGCGGCTGGCCAAACTGGGCCTGCTCGGACCGAACTTCATCGGTGTCCATGCCATTCATTTGAGCCAGGCCGAAATCGACTTGCTGGCCTCACACGGTTGCCACGTCGCGCATTGCCCCGGTTCGAACCTGAAGCTCGCCTCCGGCATCGCACCCGTGACGGCGCTGATCGGGGCGGGCGTCAATATCGGCCTCGGTACCGACGGCGCGGCCAGCAACAATCGGCTCGACCTGTTCGGGGAAATGCGTCTCGCCGCCCTGCTGGCCAAGGGCAGCAGTGGCGACGCGACCGCCCTGCCCGCTGCGGCCGCCCTGAAAGCCGCCACGCTGGACGCCGCCCGTGCACTCAACCTCGATGGCCAGATCGGCAGCATCAGCCCGGGCAAGCGGGCCGACCTGGTCGCTGTCGACCTGCGCGCGCTGACCTGCCAGCCCGTGTTTGACCCCGTTTCGCAGCTGGTTTACGTGGCCGGGCGCGAAAACGTCACCCACGTCTGGGTGGACGGCAAACTGAAACTCAATGACCGCTGCCTGGTCGATCTGAATACCGACGACCTGACTGCCCGTGCCACCTACTGGCGCAATAAACTCGTCACATAAGGAAAGCCATGAGCAACGTTGACGCTGCCGAAATTGCCAAATTCTCCGAACTCGCCCACCGCTGGTGGGACCCGAACTCCGAATTCAGACCGCTGCACGAAATCAACCCGCTGCGCCTGAAGTGGATCGACAAGCAGGCGCCGCTGGCCGGCAAAAAGGTGCTCGACGTCGGCTGCGGCGGCGGCATCCTGGCTGAGGCGATGGCCGGCGCCGGTGCCACGGTGAGCGGCATCGACCTGTCGGACAAGGCACTCAAGGTCGCCAAGCTGCACCTCTTCGAATCCGGCAAGCGCGTCGACTATCAACTGGTATCTGCCGAAGACTACGCTGCCCAGCACGCGGGCGAATTCGACGTCGTCACCTGCATGGAAATGCTCGAGCACGTGCCCGATCCCGCTTCGGTGGTTGCCGCCTGTGCGCGCCTGGTCAAGCCGGGTGGCTGGGTGTTTTTCTCGACCCTGAACCGCAACGCCAAGAGTTATGTGTTTGCCATCGTCGGCGCCGAATACATCCTCAAGCTGCTGCCGCGCGGCACCCACGATTACGCCAAATTCATCCAGCCGGCCGAACTCGCCCGCATGACGCGCGAAGCCGGGCTGGACACGCAGGAACTGATCGGCATGACCTACAACCCGCTGTCCAAGGTCTACAAGCTGGAAGCCGATACCGGCGTCAACTACCTGATGTCGACGCGCCGTGACGAATAACGCAACCAAGCGGGATGGCGTCAGGCTGGAAGGAATCCGGGCGGTGCTGTTCGACCTCGACGGCACCCTGATCGACACCGCGCCCGACCTCGGCCATGCGCTCAACCTGCAGCGCGCACGCCACGGCCTCGCAGCGCTCGACGACAAGATCATCCGCCCGCAGGCATCGCACGGCGCGCGTGGCCTGTTGGCAGCCGGTTTCGACCTGACCCCGGACGACCCAAGCTTTGCCCGCATGCGCGAAGAATTCCTGCAGCTCTACGCCGACAACATCTGCCGCCACTCGCGGCCCTTTCCCGGCATCCTCGACCTGCTGGCCGAACTCGAGGCGCGGCAGCTCAAATGGGGCGTCGTCACCAACAAGCCGGCCTGCTTCACCGAGCCGCTGATGTCCATCCTCGATCTGGCCGAGCGCGCCACCTGCATCATCTCCGGCGACACCTGCCCGCAACCCAAGCCGCATCCGGCACCGATGCTCGCCGCCGCCGAACTATGCGGCGCCACGCCGGCGCAGTGCCTGTATCTGGGCGATGCCGAACGCGACATCCAGGCCGCCAACGCCGCCGCCATGCCATCACTGGTCGCCGCCTGGGGCTATCTCGACCCCACCGACCAGCCGCAGACCTTGGGCGCGCACGCGCAAATCCGCCACCCGGTCGACACCCTCGACTACCTGCTTCCCTGAACATGGCTTACTACGGCCTGCTCAAGCAGTTCCACCTCACCACCATTACCGTCACCCTGGTGCTGTTCGTGCTGCGCGGCCTCTGGATGATGACCGCCTCCTCCCGGCTGCAGGCGCGCTGGGTGCGCATCGTCCCGCATGTCAACGACGCCCTCCTGCTGTCCAGCGGAATCGGATTGGCTGTCATGATTCAGCAGTATCCCCTGATGCATGGCTGGCTCACCGCCAAGTTCTTCGCCCTGATTCTGTATATCGTGCTCGGCACCTACGCCCTCAAACGCGGCAAAACCCGGGGGCAGCGCAGCGCCGCCTGGTTCGCCGCCCTGCTGGTGTTCGGCTACATGGTGGCGGTTGCGATCACGCACGACCCCGCCCCTTTCCTGCCCTAAACCCCGGCGAAAATGTGTTCGCCGGTCCGGAACTTTCCCTCCGTTGCCCCCTCTATGCGGTACACTTGTTGCAGCAACACATGGGGGCCGACTTGGCTTCGACGTGGGTCGCAAAGCAGCGTAGGGCATACCGAGGGTCAGAGCACCTCGTAAATCCAACTGAAAAACTTTAGTCGCAAACGACGAAAACTACGCCCTGGCCGCTTAAGGTCAGGACTCACACCGGATCGTTCATGGGCCGGGCCGGCGCAAGCCGACAGTGAGTTAATTCACATGAAATCGCGTTCATTCGGGTCGCTTGGATGAATGCTAAATCAAGGCGACTCGGCAAAATCCAGCCTGTTCGGCGGGCGTGATCAAGCTTAAAGCATAAAAACACCGGACTAAGTATGTAGAACTGCCTGTAGAGGGCTTGCGGACGCGGGTTCGATTCCCGCCGGCTCCACCACCAATACCCCCAGTAGCATCCAACGCCGTCCATGTGACGGCGTTTTTCTTTGTGTTGTCGCCAATCTATCGTCCATTCCGGCCTTGCCGTGTCCTGAAACATCCATTACAAGTGGGAGTATCGAAGGGGGTATTTATCAAAATTGAACCGGAGAAGACATCATGGCTGGGGGTATTGGTGGTGGAGCAAATGGGAAGCAAATGGCGGCTGGTTGGTTCCCGGCACATCGCTGATGCCAACCGCAGGTGGGAACTGGTGGAATTGCCAGCAACAAGGGCTGGATTCCGCACCTTCCCACAGGCGTTCGAATCTTTCCAGACGAACCCGCAGGAACCCTCATCAGCCCGCAGGCCCCATACCAGGCCTTTGATTTTCAACAAACTGCTCGATCGGTCCGCGCTTGCGGACAGCGGACGTTCATGAGGTGAGTGACTTCCATCTTGGTCTCCTTCCGAATGAGTTGCCAGGAGTCCATGAAGGCGCTGTTCCGCTCAGGAGCCAAGCGATTTACCTGCTGAGACCCATTCGCCGCTACTTTTGCGAT
>JBFHXL010000139.1:0-5310 GCA_041599035.1 Thiobacillus sp.
AGAAGGAGGTAAGACCTTGAGTCTGAATCTTGAAGAAAAGAAAGCCGTCGTTGCTGAGGTTGCTGCGCAAGTGGCAACCGCTCAGACGGTTGTGGTTGCTGAATACCGTGGCATCACGGTGGAAAACATGACCCAATTGCGCGCGCAGGCTCGCAAGGAGGGGGTGTATTTGCGTGTGTTGAAGAACACGCTGGTGCGCCGTGCTCTGGCGGATACGCCGTTTGCAGGTATTGCCGACCAGTTGGTCGGCCCGCTTGCCTACGGCATGTCCGCAGATCCGGTGGCTGCCGCCAAAGTGATGCACGAGTTCGCCAAGACCAACGACAAGTTTGTCGTCAAGGCCGGTGCCATGCCCAATTTCATCATGTCCGCCAAGGATGTGGGGAATCTGGCCAGCATGCCCAGCCGTGATGAACTGCTGTCCAAGCTCTTGGGCACGATGCAGGCGCCGATTACGCAATTTGTTCGCACGCTCAACGAAGTGCCGACCAAATTCGTTCGCGGACTGGCTGCCGTGCGCGACAAGCAGGCTGCTTAAGCCGCCTGCACGCAACCTATTCGATGGTTCGTTTTTAATCTGAAGCACAATTGACAGGAGTAATACACATGGCTGTTTCTAAAGCTGACATTCTTGACGCAATCGCTGGCATGACCGTTCTGGATCTGTCCGAACTGATCAAGGAAATGGAAGAGAAGTTTGGCGTTTCCGCTGCTGCGGCTGCAGTGGCCGTGGCTGCCCCCGCAGCGGGCGGCGCTGCCGCTGGTGGCGAAGAGCAGACCGAGTTCACCGTGATGCTGAATTCCGCAGGCGAAAAGAAAGTGGAAGTCATCAAGGTGGTTCGTGCTGTAACCGGCCTGGGCCTGAAAGAAGCCAAGGATCTGGTCGACGGCGCACCCAAGGCTGTCAAGGAAGGCGTGACCAAGGCCGATGCCGACGCGCTGAAAAAGCAGTTGGAAGATGCTGGTGCTTCCGTAGAAGTCAAATAAGTCAACGGAACTCCGGGCAGCGTGCGCAGGCACGCTGTCTCATTCTGGTGACACATTTATTTCGCCACGCTTGTATCTGTGGTGTGTTGCGGGGCAACCCGCAGCAGACGCAAGCAGCAAATACCCGGAACCCGGAGTCGGCTTCCGGGTCATTTGCTTTTTGCGTGTGCCTTATATCGCGCAGGCCGTAGCCCGCGCGCCCGCTTGCCCCTGATCGTCAAGGAGACCCCATGGCTTATACCTTTACCGAGAAAAAACGTCTGCGCAAGAGTTTTGCCAGCCGGACCAACACCCTTCCGGTTCCGTTTCTTCTGGCGACCCAGCTTGAGTCCTATCGGGCCTTCCTGCAGGAAGGCCGCTCGCGCGACGAGCGTCTGAACGAGGGCCTGCAGGCCGCGTTCACCTCGATTTTCCCGATCGTCAGCCACAGCGGCAATGCGCGCCTGGAGTATGTGAGCTACATGCTGGGCGAGCCGGTGTTCGACATCAAGGAATGCCAGCAGCGCGGCCTGACCTATTGCGCACCGCTGCGCGCCAAGGTGCGTCTGGTGATCATGGACAAGGAAGCGTCCAAGCCGACGATCAAGGAAGTCAAGGAGCAGGAAGTGTACATGGGCGAAATTCCGCTCATGACCCCGACCGGCTCGTTCGTGATCAACGGCACCGAGCGCGTCATCGTGTCGCAGCTGCACCGCTCGCCGGGCGTGTTCTTCGAGCATGACCGTGGCAAGACGCATAGTTCGGGCAAGCTTTTGTTCTCGGCGCGCGTGATCCCCTACCGCGGCTCCTGGCTCGACTTCGAATTTGATGCCAAGGATATCCTGTTCTTCCGGATCGACCGCCGCCGCAAAATGCCGGTGACGGTTCTGCTGAAAGCACTGGGCTATACCCCGGCCAGCATCCTGGAGAACTTCTTCAGCACCGATACATTCCACATCAACGCCCAGGGCGTACAGTTCGAGCTGGTGCCGGAGCGCCTGCGTGGCGAGATCGCCCGCTTCGATATCTGCGGCAAGGACGATCACGTCATCGTGGCCAAGGACAAGCGCATCACCGCCAAGCACATCCGCGAGCTCGATGCCGCGGGAGTCAAGAAATGGGCGGTGCCGAACGAGTTCGTGGTCGGCCGCGTGCTGTCGCACGATGTGGTCGACACCGCAACGGGCGAACTGGTTGCGCGCGCCAACGACGAGATCACCGAAGAGCTGCTGGAGCAGCTGTCCGCCGCCAAGGTGGGAAGCATCAAGACGATCTATACCAACGACCTGGATCATGGCGCGTTCATTTCGCAAACGCTTCGCGCCGACGAATCCTCCGATGAATACACCGCCAAGGTGGGAATCTATCGCATGATGCGTCCGGGCGAGCCGCCCACCGAGGATGCGGTGAATACGCTTTTTGGCAACCTGTTCTTCAGCGAAGACCGCTACGACCTGTCGGCCGTGGGTCGCATGAAGTTCAATCGCCGCATCGGTCGTGACGAGCTGACCGGTACCGGCACGCTGTCGACCGAAGACATCGTCGCCGTCATCAAGATCCTGGTCGAGCTGCGCAATGGCCGCGGCGAAATCGACGACATCGATCACCTGGGTAACCGTCGCGTGCGCAGCGTGGGCGAACTGGCCGAGAACCAGTTCCGCGCCGGTCTGGTGCGGGTCGAACGCGCGGTGCGCGAGCGCCTCTCGCAGGCGGAATCCGACAACCTGATGCCGCATGACCTGATCAATGCCAAGCCGGTGTCGGCGGCGATCAAGGAGTTCTTCGGTTCGAGCCAGCTGTCGCAGTTCATGGACCAGACCAACCCGCTGTCCGAGATCACCCACAAGCGCCGCGTTTCCGCGCTTGGACCGGGCGGCCTGACGCGCGAGCGGGCAGGCTTCGAGGTGCGCGACGTGCATCCGACCCACTATGGCCGCGTTTGCCCGATTGAAACACCGGAAGGCCCGAACATCGGCCTGATCAACTCGCTGGCCCTGTTTGCGCGCACCAACTGGTATGGCTTCATCGAAACGCCGTATCGCAAGGTCGTCAACCACAAGGTGACGGACGAGATCGAGTATCTGTCGGCGATCGAGGAAAGCAAGTTCGTGATCGCGCAGGCCAACGCCGAGCTCGACAGCAAGGGCAAGTTCACCGACGAACTGGTGTCATGCCGCTTCAAGAACGAATTCACGCTGTCGACCCCGGACCGCATCGAATACATGGACGTGGCGCCGGCACAGATCGTGTCGGTGGCGGCATCCCTGATTCCTTTCCTCGAACACGACGACGCCAACCGCGCCCTGATGGGTTCGAACATGCAGCGCCAGGCCGTGCCCTGCCTGCGCCCGGAAAAGTCCTTCGTCGGAACCGGCATCGAGCGCACCGCGGCGGTGGATTCCGGCACGGTGGTGACCGCGCATCGCGGCGGCATCGTCGATTACATCGATGCCGGCCGCATCGTGATTCGCGTGCACGATGAAGAAGCGCGCGCCGGCGAAGTGGGCGTGGATATCTATTCGCTGATCAAGTACACGCGTTCGAACCAGAACACCAACATCAACCAGCGTCCGCTGGTGCAGGTGGGTGACGTGATCGCCCGTGGCGACGTGATCGCCGACGGCGCCTCGACCGACATGGGCGAGCTGGCGCTGGGCCAGAACATGCTGGTCGCCTTCATGCCGTGGAACGGCTATAACTTCGAGGATTCGATCCTGATCAACGAAAAGGTGGTGGCCGAAGATCGCTACACCTCGATCCACATCGAAGAACTGTCGGTGGTGGCACGTGACACCAAGCTTGGCCCGGAAGAAATCACGCGCGACATCTCCAATCTGGCCGAGCGCCAGTTGGGACGCCTGGACGATTCGGGCATTATCGCCATCGGCGCCGAAGTCGAGGCCGGTGACGTACTGGTCGGCAAGGTCACGCCCAAGGGCGAAACCCAGCTGACACCGGAAGAAAAGCTGCTGCGTGCCATTTTTGGCGAAAAAGCCAGCGATGTAAAAGACACCAGCCTCAAGGTGCCGTCCGGGATGTCGGGCGTGGTGATCGACGTGCAGGTGTTCACCCGCGAAGGCATCGAGCGCGACAAGCGCGCGCAGTCGATTATCGATACGCAACTGGCCGAATACAGGAAGGACATGACCGACCGCATGCGTATCGTCGAGGACGATACCTTCGCGCGTCTGGAAAAACTGCTGCATCTGAAGGTGGCCAATGGCGGACCGAAGAAGCTCGCCAAGGGCAGCAAGGTCACCAATGACTATCTGGAGTCCGTGAACCGCCATGACTGGTTCGACATCCGCCTGGCCGATGATGAAGCCAGCCGGCAGGTCGAGTCGCTGAGGGACAGCCTGGCACAGAAGCGCATCGAGTTCGACGCGATGTTCGAAGAGAAAAAGTCCAAGCTCACCGCGGGCGACGAGTTGCCGCCCGGCGTGCAGAAAATGGTCAAGGTCTATCTTGCGGTCAAGCGGCGCCTGCAGCCCGGCGACAAGATGGCCGGCCGCCACGGCAACAAGGGTGTGGTGTCGAAGATCGTCCCGGTCGAGGACATGCCTTTCATGGCCGATGGCCGCCCGGTCGATATCGTGCTGAACCCGCTCGGCGTGCCGTCACGGATGAACGTCGGCCAGATTCTGGAAACCCACCTCGGCTGGGCATCCAAAGGTCTGGGCGAAAAAATCGGCCAGATGCTGGAAGCGCAAACCAAGACGGTGGTGAAGGATCTGCGTGGCTTCCTGAAGCAGATTTATAACGAGTCAGGCAAGTCGGAAGACCTTGACAGCTTCAGCGACGACGAAATCATCGAGCTTGCGCGCAACCTGAAGAAGGGCGTGCCCTTCGCCTCGCCGGTGTTCGACGGCGCGTCGGAAGAGGAAATCCGCCGCATGCTGACCCTGGCCGGACTGCCCGAGGGTGGGCAGGTCACCCTGTATGACGGCTGCACCGGCGAAGCATTCGATCGCCAGGTCACGGTCGGCTACAAGCACGTTCTGAAACTGCATCACCTGGTCGACGACAAGATGCACGCGCGTTCCACCGGCCCCTACTCGCTGGTGACCCAGCAGCCGCTGGGCGGCAAGGCGCAGTTCGGCGGCCAGCGCTTCGGCGAGATGGAAGTGTGGGCGCTGGAAGCCTATGGCGCGTCCTACGTGCTGCAGGAAATGCTGACGGTGAAGTCGGACGATGTGAACGGCCGTACCAAGGTGTACGAGAACATCGTCAAGGGTGATCACAAAATCGAGGCCGGCATGCCGGAATCCTTCAATGTGCTGGTGAAGGAAATCCGTTCGCTGGGCATCGACATCGATCTCGAACGTTATTAATTTAGGGGTGAGG
>JBFHXL010000140.1:0-5306 GCA_041599035.1 Thiobacillus sp.
ACATCACCAGCACCGGCGCCGGCATCGGCCTGTCCCTGGTCAAGCGCATCTGCGACCGCTACGGCTGGCAGGTTCGTCTGGAAAGTGGAGAGCAGCAGGGCACGACGGTGACTGTGACGTTCGCACGGTAGGGAGGAGCAGGTTTCGACCAGGAGCCGTCATCCGAGTATTTCCCCTACAGCAGACATTCTGTCCAGATTATCATTACATTTATGGACGGACATCTTCAACGAACCAACCATAAATCAAACAGCTACGGCACTTCAGTACGTTCTGAGAATTTTAATAATACAGACCAGTGGGTCTGATGAATAACTGTTATGCACCTTAATCAGGAGTGAGAAATGAATAGCAAAATAGGCATTGTTGCTGGCTCGATAGTTGTGGCGGCCTCATTAGTTGGGTGCGCGTCAATGGAGTCGCCGTATCAACTTACGGTGAATGAATATGTTGTGGCAGCGCCCAAAGTAAGCTTGGGAATGACAAAGGTTCAAGTCATCGAGACATTGCAACCCTCTCAGGTAAGGCTCGGTAACACGGAAATCAAACAGCCTGACATGTACACCAAGGATGGCGTGCTTGTAGAAATTCTCTATTTCAGAAGTGGTTGGCAGCAGGATGGCCTCACAACGGACGATGAGTTCACCCCTTATCTTTTCAATGACGGGAAGTTGGTTGCTGTCGGTTGGGCCATCTTGGGCGGCGCAAAATCACAGGGGCAGGCAACGTCACAAACAAACGTGAACACAACTACCATCGTCCGTCCGACAACCATCATCTATTAATCGTCGGCGGTGCATAACAATTCGCGGCCAAAATCAAACGTTACACATAGGAGACCCATGATCCCATTTGAACGAGAGCGCTATGCCCGATGGCAGGACTATCGAATCACCCAGATGTCATTTGCCATTAATCTTTTTCTTGGCTTCGCTGTTGCCTCGTTGGCTTACATCATTAACCTGAAGCTTGAGGGTAACGCGCATAGCGATATCCCGATTGAAACAACTATCATTTGGTGGGCTATTTCCGCAGCCTTTGGGGTCATTGCCACGATGTCTAGGCTACTTGACTATCGACACACAGCAAAAAAGATCAAAGACGGTGGCTGCTTCAATTCCTTTATGGCCAAATGGTGTGGCCCTGTCACTTGGGGCTGTTTCTGGGTTCAGATCATCGCCTACTCGTCTGGGGCTTATTTGTTCATCCAAGGAGTAATCAATGCATAACTCTGCGCTCAAGCGGGATGGCGCAAAGCGCGCCGCTCCTTAGCTTCACGTTGAACGTCTACTTTCCAAACCGGCCAATTTCCGCTTAGGCTCGCCTCCAGCCTTCCCGTCACCAATTTAACCCCGCCTTCTCTTTATCTTAACCATGCGTTAACCCCGTCATCGCTACGATTCGATCAATATCCATGATCGGAGTTTTCCAGCGATGTCTGCCCCTCTTGCCCGTTTTGGCGTCCCCCCCCTCCGCATTGATTGGCCACGATTTTTGCCTTTTCTGCGCTGGCGCAACCGCGTCAACAAGCAGAGCCTGCGCGATGACCTGGTCGCCGGGCTGACCGGGGCGCTGGTGGCGCTGCCGCAGGGGGTGGCGTTTGCCACCATTGCCGGCATGCCGCCGGAATACGGGCTGTATGCGGGGATGATTCCGGCCATCATCGCGGCGCTGTTCGGTTCCTCCTGGCATCTGGTGTCGGGGCCGACCACAGCGGCTTCGATCGTGCTGTTCTCGGTGCTGTCGCCCCATGCCGAGCCGGGCTCGGCTCAGTACGTGAGCCTGGCGCTGACACTGACATTTCTGGTGGGCGTGGTCCAGCTGGTGATGGGGCTGGCGCGCATGGGCACGCTGGTCAACTTCATCTCGCATTCGGTGGTGACCGGCTTCACCGCCGGCGCGGCGATCCTGATCGCCACCAACCAGGTGAAGCATTTCTTCGGCCTGGAAATCGCGCGCGGTTCGTCCTTCAGCGATACGTGGGGGGCCTTGTTCAGTCAACTCGACCAGATACAGCCCGGCGTGATGGCGGTGGCCAGCTTGACGCTGGCCCTGGGTATTGTGGTGAAGCGTTTCTTTCCGAAATGGCCCTACATGATCGTGGCCATGCTGGGCGGTTCGGCCGCGGCAGCCGTGCTGAGTGTTTGGCAGGGGGTGCAGATGTCCACGGTGGGCGCGCTGCCGGCAAGCCTGCCGCCGCTGTCGGCACCGGCACTGGATGGCGAGAGCATCCGCGCGGTGGCGTCCGGGGTGGTGGCGGTGACGCTCTTGGCATTGACCGAGGCGGTATCGATCGCCCGCGCCCTGGCGGCACGCTCGGGCCAGCATGTGGACGGCAACCAGGAATTCATCGGCCAGGGCATGTCGAACCTCGCCGGCGCGTTTTTCTCCGGCTATGTCGCCACCGGTTCCTTTAACCGCAGCGGGGTCAACTACGCCGCCGGCGCCAAGACCCCGCTGGCGGCGATGATGGCGGGCGCGTTCCTGCTGCTGGTGGTGCTGCTGGTGGCGCCATGGGCGCGTTTCCTGCCCAACGCCGCCATGGCCGGCATCCTGTTTCTGGTGGCCTGGGGCCTGATCGACTTCAAGGAAATCGCCCATACGATCAAGACCAGCCACACCGAATTCGCCATCCTGGCCGCCACGTTCGCGTCCACGCTGTTCCTGACGCTGGAAGAAGCCATCATCATCGGGGTGCTGATGTCGCTTTCCATGTACCTGGCGCGTACCTCCAAGCCGCAGGTACGTGAGCGCGCACCCGATCCGCACAGCAGGAAACGCAAATTCACCGATGCCAACAACGCGCCGGGGTGTCCGCAACTGCGCTTCGTGCGCATCGACGGCTCGCTGTTCTTCGGCGCCACCGCGCACGTGCGCGAAAAGCTGGCGGCCCAGGACATCGCCCGCCCCGGACAGAAGCACGTCGCCATCATCGCGCACGGCATCAACTTCATCGATCTTGCCGGTGCCGAAACCCTCGCCGAGGAGGCGCGGCGGCGGCGCCAGGCCGGCGGCGGGCTCTATCTCATCGGCGTCAAGGATACGGTGCAGGAACAGATGGCACAGAGCGGCGCGCTGAAAGCGATCGGCGGCGCCAACCTGTTCGACTCCAAGACCGAGGCCATCGCCGAAATCTACCGCCGCCTCGACCACGATATCTGCCGCAGCTGCCCGTCGCACATTTTCCGCGAATGCGCACCGGTGCAGATCGAGCCGAGCGCGCGTCCTCACACCTTTACCCCTGCTGGAGCCCAACCATGAAAACCCGTCAACGCATCCTGGTTCCCTTCACCCACGGTCATAGCGGCGCGGCCCTGCTGCGTCGCGCCAGCGAGCTTGCCGCGTCCGGCGAGGTCGAACTGCTGGTGGCGAGCGTGCTCGACACCCGCTCCGGTTTCGAGATCGACGGACCGGCCGGCAATCTGCCCGGCGAGCGTGCCGCCCGCCTTGCGCCGCCGGAACAGAAACGGATAGAACGCGACCTGGTGCGGCACGGCCTGGGCCGCGCTCAAGCCACCGTGATCTGGGGTGAACCGCAAAGCGCCCTGTCCGCCCTGATCCAAAGCTGGCGTCCCGATCTGGTCGTGTGCGACGGGCGGACGCGACGCATGCTGCCAGCCCGGTTTGCCGAGGAAGGTCCGGAGTTGGTGATGCTCGAAAATAACGGCGCTTTTGCGCGCCTTTCCGGGCTCTTTATGCCGCAGCTACAAAGGCACGCCTGAGCAGGACACCCGGTTGCGGCCCGAGCCCCTTTAACGAGGAAGCTCGCCCCGTGGCCCATAGCGTCATCATCCAGCAATACCAGCCAAAGGAATACACATGATTCGCCGCAATCCGCGAGGCGACCTGCCGGTCGTCCATGAGACCGCGTTCGTCGATCCTACCGCCATCCTCTGCGGCCACATCATCGTCGGCGAGAATGTCTTCATCGGACCGTACGCCGTGATCCGCGCCGACGAGGTCGATGACGCCGGCAACATGGAACCGATCGTCATCGGCGCACATTCGAATATCCAGGACGGCGTGGTGATTCACTCCAAGGCGGGCGGCCGGGTCGAGATCGGCGAATACACCTCGATCGCCCACCGCTCCATCGTGCACGGCCCCTGCACGGTCGGCAACCGCGTGTTCATCGGCTTCAACTCGGTGCTGTTCAACTGCACGGTGGGCAAGGGTTCGGTGGTGCGCCACAACTCGGTGGTCGAAGGCTGCAGCGTGCCCGACGGCTTCTATATCCCCTCCACCTGCAACATCCATTCGGACGAAGAACTGGCCCGCATCGAACCGGTCACCCCCGACGTGACCGGATTCTCCGAAAGCGTGGCGCAGGCCAACCACGAACTGGTCAAGGGCTACAAACGCATCCGCAACGAGTTCTGAACGCCCCCGACTTGTCGGGGCTGGCGGGGCGTCAGCCCTTCTCCACCTCGTACCGCTTCAGCTTGCGCCATAGCGACACCCGATCGATGCCAAGCATTTGCGCGGCGAGGGTCTGGTTGCCGCCGGCTTCCTGCAGCACCCAGGTGATGTAGTCCTGTTCCTGCGCCTCCAGGGTGGGGATGCGGCCGCCCTTCTTGCGGAAGGTGCGGATGGAGAGTTCGCGCAGGTCGTCCGGCAACTGCGCGGGATCGATGCCGTGCCCGGTGGCGACCGCCACGCCGCGCTCGATGATGTTTTCGAGCTCGCGCACGTTGCCGGGAAAATCGTAGGCGCGCAGCAGGTCGAGGGTGTCGGGAGCCAGTTCGCTCACATCCTTGCCCATCAGCGCCGCATGCTTCGCCAGGAAATGATGGGCGAGCAGCGGCACGTCTTCCTTGCGCGCGCTCAAGGCCGGGATGTGCAGGTTGACGACGTTGAGACGGAAATACAGATCCTGGCGGAAGCCGCCCTGCTTCACCATGTCCTGCACGTCGCGGTTGGTGGCGGCAATGAAGCGCGCGTCGATTTTGACCGGCGTGGTGGCGCCCAGCGGCAGCACTTCCTTTTCCTGGATCACGCGCAAGAGCTTGACCTGCATGGCGGGCGACATTTCGGTAATTTCGTCCAGAAACAGGGTGCCGCCGCCGGCCGCTTCCAGCAGCCCGATCTTGTCGGCGTGGGCGCCGGTGAAGGCGCCCTTGACATGGCCGAACAGCTCGTTGGCCAGCAGTTCCTCGTTGAAGGCACCGCAGTTCACCGCCACGAAGGGGCCGGCTTCGCGCCAGCTTTGATGGTGCAGGTAGCGCGCGAACAGCTCCTTGCCGGTGCCGGATTCGCCGGTGATCAGGATGTTGCAGTCGGTCGGTGCGACCTGCCGCGCCATGTCG
>JBFHXL010000141.1:0-5302 GCA_041599035.1 Thiobacillus sp.
ATGAACCTGGCCGTCGAGGGCAGCGCGCTCAAACTGGCGGAAGCGGCGGATGCCGGCGATATGGCCAAAGCAGCGTCCTACATGAGCGACATCATGACCGGCTGCGTGGCCTGCCATGCTAAATTCCGCGGTGTGCCCGGGGTGTCGGCCAACCTGATGACCCCCATGTCCAAGTAATTCCCAACCTAAACTAGTGGAGATTTGAACAATGAAAAAACAACTTTTATCAGCCGCCGTATCGGCAGCCCTGCTGGTGATGGCTCACAGCGCATACGCCACCAACGGTGATCAGATGGTGGCCGTATCGGCCGCGCAGGCCGGGATGGGGGGGGCTACCGTTGCCCACGCCCAGGATGCGCTCGCGATACTGGTGAACCCGGCCGGCATAGCCGACCTCGGCATGAAGGATGTGCGCATGGATCTGGGCTTTGGTCTGCTGAATCCGCCGCGCAAGGTTAATGGCCAGGAAAGCGATTCCAACTGGTACCTGATGCCAAGCGGCGGTGCGGCGTTCAATGTCAATGACCGACTCTTCCTTGGCATGGCATTGGGCGGTGTTGCCGGTATGGGGGTGAACGTGGCCGATATTAACGGTGCGACCGGTGGCACTCCACCGATGGTGACGACCAAGCAGGTGTTCCGTTTCACCCCGGCCGCAGCTTACAAAGTCAACGATGCGCTGACTCTGGGTGCGTCGCTGAATGTGGCCAACCAGAGCCTCGCTATGTCCAATATGAACTTCTCGCTGCCGCAAAACCAGCAGTTTGGCTTTGGTGCGACGCTGGGTGCGACCTACAAGATCAATCCCAAGCTGCAGGCGGGGCTGGTGTGGACGAGCAAGACCGATATGGCCGACATGGAGTACCACACTACCTCCGGAACGGCCAGTTTCGACATGGATATGCCCGCATCGGTAGCGATCGGTCTTGCATTCAAACCGATGCCGGGTCTGCTGATCGAGGCAGACATCAAGCGCATTTTCTTTAATGATGTGATGAACAGCATCGATGTAATCCAATCTGCCTCCATCATAACGCCTGATCCAATGACCTTTGGATGGGATGACCAGACCGTCTACTCCATCGGCGTGAAAAAGGACATGGGGCCGATGGCAGTCAGCGTCGGCTACAACTATGGTAAATCCCCCATCGGCACCGAAGATGTCAATTTCAACCTCGGCTCCACCGCGATTGTTGAACATCATCTGTCGTTCGGTATTTCGCGTAAGTTCAGCGACAAGGTAACCGGCAGTTTTGCCTACACCCATGCTTTCAACAACAAACTGGTTTCCAGTGTTGGGGCTGCCAACACGATCGAGATCGAGCAAAACCAGTACAACATGAGCATTTCGTACAAGTTCTGATCGGAACACCCGGCCGCATGGCCGGGCTCCCCGCATTTCCCGCCTCTTCGAGGCGGTTTTAATAATTGGAGTTTCTCATGACCGTAGACCGTATCGTGCACCTGGTGGCCGGCCTGATGGTGCTGCTCAGCATCGCGCTGGCCCATTTTTCCAACCCGGCCTGGATCTGGCTCACCGTTTTTGTCGGCGCCAACCTGGCGCAAAGCGGCGTGACCGGCTTCTGCCCGATGGCCTTCATGCTGAAGAAGTCAGGGGTCAAGGAAGGCAGCTGCTGTTCCTGAAAATGATCTGAAGTAGCATGCTTGCGGCAGCGGCCCGTTGCGCTGCTGCCGTTTCTTTTTCCGGCGCGGACCTGCCGGTCCGGGCTGAAGACGCTGAACGCGTTCGTGTGTAGTTAGGACTTTGGGCACAAACATACAGTGGCTGTAAAAAAAAGGAAATCTGCCGACGTTCGCCGCCATGACATCATCGAGGCGGCCATGGAAATCATTCGCCATGAAGGCGTGGCCAAACTCACCACCCGTTCGCTGTCCAAGGCGGTCGGGATCGCACAGCCCACCCTGTTTCTCCACTTCGGCAACAAAAGCCATATTCTGGTCGCGCTGGTGGACACCATTCAGGAGCGTCTGCAGACCGAAATGGCCGGGCTCGGCCTGGCGCAGCTGACACCGCTGGAGCGCCTGAAGGCGGTCATCCGCGCACATTTGAATTTCATCCAGAAGCAACCGGGCATCCCCCGCCTGCTGTTCTCGGAAGCGCTGCAAAGCGGCGACCCCGAATTTCGCGACCGCATGAACGAAATGGTGCTGTTTTTTCTGCAGTTCATTTCGGGTCTGATTGGTGCGGCGCAAGAGCAGGGGGAAATCCGCCCCGACATTGTCCCGCAGCAGAATGCCTGCATCCTGCTTGCGGCCGTGCAGGGACTGGCTTTCCGCTGGATTCTCTCCGACCACCGCTTCGAACTGGCGGATCAGGCCGATGCGGTCATTTCCACCCTGATCGAAGGCTGGGCGCCGCGGGCCGAAGTTTCAAGCGGGCGTTCGCAGGCCGCCTAAACGGCGGCAGGCGCCGGGTCGTCCCGGCACTCGACCAGCGCCGGATCGCCACCATGATCGATCAGGATGCGCTTGACCCGCATCTGCCAGAGCCGCCCGAATTCCGCCTGGTCGGCGTCGCTTGCCTTGCCGGCAAGAATCTTCGGCATCAGCGCCTGCAGCCCCGGCGGCGCCGGAACGACTTCCGGATGATAGGCGACGGACAGGCCCGCACCCGTGTCGAGCCGGCTGAAACGGACCTCTGGAATGGCTTCCGCTGCGAATGTCAGCAGATTGCGGCGGCTGTATCGCCCCGCAAGCCCCTTGAATCCGCCTTCGCCCGCTGCCCCAGTCAGCATGCCGATGACGGCCGCGATGACGCCGGTGACCCCGTCGGTTTGCGCCGCGCCGAACTCGACGCGGATGCCCCCGCGCTCCGGCGTGGCGCCCGGATAAAGCCGGGCGAGCGCCTGCAGTGTCATCAGGTAGGCGCCCGCCACCGTGGGGCAGGAATGTCCGGCCAGTTTGACTGCATCGACATAGCCGTATTCGATCCGTCCGCCGTCGGCGGCGCCAAGCAGTTGGGCAAGCGGGTCGTGCAGGGTGATGCGGGCGACCGCATCGAAAAAGGCGGGATAGCTCATGACGGATTCCTTTTCTGAAAAATAAGGGCTCGCACCAGCGCTGCGCCGGTCTGCAGCAGAAACCAGGCCAGTGCGGCCAGACTCAACAACAGGCCCCATTGCCCGCCCATTCCGGCGGCGAGACCGCCGCCGCAGAACAGCAGCGCGCGCACGCCGCCGTAGCGCCCCAGGCTGTGGCGCAGTCCGGCGTGCCACTCGCTTTGCACCCCGGGGCGCAGCCACACCGGCAACAGCTGGCTTGCCGCGCCGCTTACCAGCGGCAGCATGAATCCGGCCACGTAGGCCCAGATCGCCCCGCTGGTGCGAACGCTACCGGGCGGCGGAAAGGCGTTCAGAACGCCGAAAATCATGCTGAGGACGAATCCGCCCAGCGCGGCGGCGAGCAATGGCGCAGCCCCATGCAGCGCCAGGATCTCGGCGCGATAGAGGCGCAGCCAGCTGCTTGCCGTCCGCGCCAGCGGGACGGCCCACAAGGCGGCACCGACCCCGGCGAGCGGGGCGAACCAGCCCGCGCCGCCGGCGACCAGCAGCGTGCCCGCGGCCGCCCACGGCAGATCGCGGCGCAACCGCGGGCCGACGCCCGGGTCGGGTCGACCGACGGCGGTCGGCAGTAGCACGGCGAGGGTGCTTACGGCGGTGAGCCCGACGAAGCCGAGCGTGTTGAGGTGGAGATGAAAACGGCGCAGGGCCAGCGCCTGCTGCGGCCAGATCGCGCTGACCAGAATGGCGAGCAGGGCCAGCACCAGGCAGGCCAGCGCGGTTTCGTACCAGGCGAGGCCCGGGTGTGGTCGGCCCAGCATGCCGGCGCGCCGGCGCCGGCTCCAGACCAGCAGTGCGAAAGCCGCGCCAGCTGCCAGCAGTGCACCCGCAGGCTGGGCCCACGCCATGCCGGCCAGGCTGAACGAGCTTACGGCCAGCGCGCCGCCGGCCAGTGCCAGCATGGGGATGACGAGCAGTCCGGCTTCAGCCGTGCGGGTGCGCGTGAGCACCGGAATGAAGTGGCTCATGGCGCCGAAGATCAGCGGCATGGCGCCCACCGCCAGCATCAGGTGAACGGTGACGGCGCGCCCGGTCTGGAATGATCCCGACAAGGCCGCGGCAAACGCAGCCGCAGCCAGGAACACCAGTGCCGGCAGCATCGACAATCGCCTAGTTGCGGATGAAGTCGATCACGATTTCCCCGGGGTTGCGCTGCAGGTACTGGATGGTGACGGCGTCGCCGTAACGGGTGCGCAGCTGGTCGAGCAGCAGCAGCGGGTCGTGATCGTTGACGAAACGCATGCGCTCGCCCGAATTCAGCGCATCCAGCGCGCCGAAAATGGCGGCATGGCGAAAGCGCTTGGCGATTCCGCGCGCATCGAACGGGTAGATCTGATCCTGCTGCAGATGAAGATGGGCATTCATGGCTGTCGTCCTATAGATGTAAATGGAATACATATTATAAACACAAGATATCGGGATTCATGTCTATAATTTGCCTTTCATGTGCGTATTTAAATCATGCAGCTCACCCGTTTTACCGATTATTCCCTCAGAGTGTTGATTCATCTGGGGTCGCATGCCGACACCCAGACCACGGTGACGGCGCTCGCCGACGAGCAGGGCATCTCGCGCCACCATCTCACGCGCGTGGTGCATCAGCTCGGCATCAAGGGCTATATCGAGACATTGCGCGGCAAGGGCGGCGGCTTCCGGCTGGCGCGCCAACCCGATCAGATTCGCATCGGCGATGTGGTGCGCGATATGGAAACCGGGTTTGAGCTGGCCGAGTGCTTCCGCGAGGGCGATACCGCCTGTCGCCTGCTGCCCGCCTGCGCGCTCAAACCGGCGCTGGCCGAAGCCGGGCACGCCTTCCTGGCCAGCCTCGACCGCTACACGCTGGCCGACCTGCTGCCGCGCGCTCCGGGCTGACGCGCCCGCGGCGCAGTCCGTCTTCCCTCATCCGCAAGCCTTATTCTCAAGCAGCGGGCGCTAGACAAAGCGTCCGCCGTGGCGGGAAAAACGCCGCACTGCCGACAGCAGGTTGAGCCACAGCAGCACCGCCGACAATGCCAGCGCCAGGCCGGCGGCAAGCGCGAGCGGCGGCCACCAGAGGGTGGCGACGATAAGCATGCAGGCGACAATCTGGACGTAAAACTGCGCGCGCATCCAGCGTGCAGCAATCATGTCCTTCATCGTCGGGATGCTGCCGGCCCGCGCCTGCAATTGCGCCTGCAGGTGAAACCAGGCGAGGAAGGGCACAATCTTGTAGAGCATGCCGC
>JBFHXL010000142.1:0-5270 GCA_041599035.1 Thiobacillus sp.
ACCATGCACCGGGATCCAGGCTGGCCGGCAGGGAAAGATGTCCGATCGCTTCGCGGTGCAGGCGCTCAACCCGGTTTCCGGTGGCGGCAACCATGCGCCTGACCTGATGATATTTGCCCTCGCCCAGGGACAGGCGCAAGGTATGCGTGTCGATTGGCTCAGCCGCCAGCGCGGCAATCGGCGCCGGCTCGTCGTTCAGCTGAACGCCCGTGCGCAGGGCCTCCAGCATGGTCTCTTTCACCGGCTCGGCGCAGCGGGCGCGATACACCTTGGCCACGCCTTTTTTGGGCGAAATCATGCGGTGGATGAACTGGCCGTCGTCTGAAAACAGCAGCATTCCGCTGGTGTCCTGATCAAGCCGCCCTACGCACTGAACGCCACGCTGCAACAGCGACGGCGGCAACAGCGAAAACACGCTGGGATGGTGGCTGGGATGATGCGAGCACTCGTACCCGAGCGGCTTGTGCAGCAGCACGTAGGCTTTTTCACGATAAGGCCAGGTCACGCCGTCGAGCGTCAGTTCCAGCGCGGCCGGATCGACCTCGACCTCGGGGTTGTCGCAGGGCACGCCGTTGACCTCGACTTCGCCGGCACGCACGCGTGCGATACAGGCCTTGCGCGAGCCGAATCCCTGCGACTGCAGCGCTTTGTAGAGCTTCATGCGGCCGCCCTCCTCACGCGCTCAGAACGTGCACAGCCCGGCGGCGTCGTTGGTCACCAACTGTTCGAGCAGATGTCGCACCTGCAGCATCACTTCACCCAGCACCGCCTGGATTTCCTCCATCTGGATGCCATCTTCCGACAGGCCGCGTCCGGCCGCGTAGTTCACCACCGCGCCCACGGCGGCATAGCAAAGCTCGAGCTCGCGCGCCAGGTAGGCCTCCGGCATGCCGGTCATCCCCACCATGTCGGCACCGTCGCGCTCCATGCGGTTGATTTCGGCCGCCGTTTCAAGGCGCGGCCCCTGCACCGCGCCATACACGCCGCCGTCGCGCAAGCTGATGCCCGCGCTGCTTGCGGCCTGCAGCAGTGCGGCGCGCATCGCGTCGCAATAGGGCTGAGTGAAATCCAGGTGGGTGACCGGCTTGTCGCTTTCGACAAAATAGGTTGCGGCACGGCCATGCGTGTAATCGATGATCTGGTCAGGAATAACCAGGGTGCCCGGGATCAGGTCCGGATGGATGCCGCCGACGGTGGCCACCGAAACCACGCGGTCGACTCCGTTCTCCTTCAGCGCCCACAGGTTGGCGCGGTAGTTCACCCCGTGCGGCGGAATGGTATGTCCGTAGCCATGGCGTGCCAGGAAAATGACTTCCTGGTCGCAGATATGGCCGAAGGTGAGCGCGCCGGATGGTTCGCCATAAGGCGTGCGCGCCACCTTGCGATGGGTGATTTCCAGATTGGCCAGTTGCGTGAGACCGGTACCGCCGATAATGCCGAGCATGTTATTTGTCCTTTAAAGCGTAAATGGCGGGCAGATTGCGCCACAATCCGTAAGCGTCCATGCCGCAGCCGAACACGTAGCGATTGGGCACGTCCAGGCCGACAAAATCGGCGCGGATCGGCTTGTCCAGCCCGTTGTCCTTGTTGGTCAGCACCGCCGACCATACGCGGGCCGCGCCCATGCTCAGGAGCTTGTCGCGAACCGCCGCCAGGGTTTCACCTTCGTCCAGAATGTCATCCAGTACCAGCACGGTGCGGCCGATCACGTTTTGCCCCGGCAGCACCCGCCACTCCATCGCGCCGCCCGTGATGGTGCCGCGGTAGCGCGTGACGTGCAGGTAATCGAATTCCAGCGGGAAACGCAGACGCGGCAGCAACTGGCCGGCGAACACCACGGCACCGCCCATGACGGCCAGAACCAGCGGGAATTCCCCGGCCAGGGCACGGGCGACTTCCTGCGCCAGCCGGTCCAGTACAGCCTGCACCTCTTTCTCCGATGTGATGCACTCGGCGTGGTCAAGTAATTGTTGCGCTTCGAGCCGTGTCATGACGCTGCAGTCAATCCAGAAAAATTGGCAGTCTACCCGCAACAGGCGGTCGTGGCTGCATAGGGGCAAGCCGATGTTCCAGACCGCGCACGGGTCGAGTAAGCTTGCGCCATGTCGCTTTCCGTCCCCGCCCCCCTCGATGCAGATGGCTGGCTGCCTGCTGCAACCCGGCTGCCTTCGCCCAACTGCGACGCCCGTCCGGACGGCACGGCGATCGCACTCATCGTCATCCACAACATTTCGCTGCCGCCGGGCAGATTCGAGGGTGACGCGGTGATCGATCTCTTCACCAACCGGCTCGACTGGGATGCCGATCCGTATTTCCAGCAGATCCGCGGGCTCAAGGTCTCCGCGCATTTCTTCATCCGCCGCAACGGCAGCCTGATCCAGTTCGTGCCGTGCACGCTGCGCGCCTGGCACGCAGGAGTATCGAGCTGGCAGGGCTGCGAACGCTGCAATGATTTTTCCATCGGCATCGAACTCGAAGGCAGCGACGACCAGCCCTTTTGCGAGGCCCAGTACGCAACCCTGGTTCCGCTGGTTCAACGCCTGAAACAGGCTTACCCGATCCGGGCCGTGGTGGGCCACAGCGACATCGCGGCAGGCCGCAAAACCGATCCCGGTCCCCACTTCGACTGGCAGCGTCTGCATGCGCAAACGGCCTGAGCGGGTCGGCCGTTCATGGCATGCGATGCTCATGCTGCTGGCGCTTTCCGGCTGCGCCTCCACGCTTGATCTCGATACCGCGCGCACTTCGTCTTACGCCACCCCAAGCGACACCGCCAGCCCGTTGCAGTCACAACTGGCGGCACATCTTCCGCCGGGGGAATCGGGCTTTCATCTGCTGCTTGGCGGCCACGCCGCGCTCGCTGCCCGGCTGGAACTGGCCCGGCGCGCCAGCCACACGCTCGATGTGCAGTCCTACCTGTTCCACAACGACACCACCGGCAAACTGGTTGCGGCCGAACTGCTGGCCGCAGCCGAACGCGGCGTGCGCGTGCGCCTGCTGATCGACGACATCGACACCGCCGACAAGGATCTCGGGCTTGCCACGCTGAACGCCCATCCGAACATCCAGATCAGGCTGTTCAATCCGTTCCACACCCGCAGCACCAACCTGCTGGTCAAGGCCTGGCAGGCACTGCGGGACGGTGTCCGTCTCAACCGCCGCATGCACAACAAGGTCTTCATCGCCGACAACCAGCTCGGCATCACAGGCGGCCGCAATATCGGCGATGAATACTTCGATGCACGCAATGATCTGGCCTTCGTCGATCTGGACGTCATCGCCGCAGGGGCCATTGTCGACAGCCTGTCGCAGGCCTTCGACCAATACTGGAACAGCGACCTCGCGGTGCCCGCCGCCGCCCTGCCGGTCACGATCAGCGACAGCCGGCTGCAGCGCGCCGCCCAGTTCCTGCAGGCGTACCGGGCAACGCACCTGAACAGCGGGTTGAGCCGTGAGCTGAATGCAGTCGACCCGGTCCCCGGGCTGCTGACGGGTGAGACACGCTGGCAGCTTGCACGCGCCGACCTCATCGTCGACCGGCCGGAAAAGGCGCTCAGCGCGACCAATGCCCCGTCCGAACTGATGATCGGCCAGCTGGCCGGTCTGTGGATCAATCCGCGCCGCCGCGCACTGATCGTATCGCCCTACTTTGTGCCGGGGCCTTTCGGCATGGCCTATTTCCGCTACTGGCATCACACGGGAGTCCAGATTGACATCCTGACCAATTCCTACGCTGCCAGCGACGTCCCCCTGGTGCACGCAGGCTATGCCAACTACCGCATTCCGCTGCTGGAAACCGGCGTCAATCTTTATGAACTGAAACCCATTGCCGAACCCACCGGCGGCCGCCTGCGCGACCTCGGCAGCGGCTCGTCGCGCGCCAGCCTGCATGCCAAGGCTTTTGTCTTCGATGATGAACACGTATTCATCGGCAGCTTCAACTTCGATCCGCGCTCGGCCCTGCTCAACACCGAAATGGGACTGGTCATCCATTCGCCGGAAATCGCCCGCCAGGTCACCGCCATCGCGGAAGACGCGATGCGCCCCGAACGCAGCTACCAGCCGCACCTCGTCGTCGAAAACGACGGAAAAGACATGGCCAGGCGCCTGCAATGGCACGATGTCCATCAGGGCGCGGAACGCATGTCCGAGCTTGAGCCCGAAACCACGTTGATCCAGCGCGGGCTGTTACGGATATTGCAGGCGTTGCCTATCGAGAAACATCTCTGAGGCGCGGTAAAATCGGCGTTTTCCATTCAGGACTCGGCCATGCGCCTCGGCACCCCGCTCTCTCCTTCCGCCACCCGCGTCATGCTGCTGGGTGCGGGCGAACTCGGCAAGGAAGTCATCATTGCCCTGCAGCGCCTGGGGGTCGAAGTCATCGCAGTGGACCGTTATGCCAACGCCCCGGGGCATCAGGTCGCGCATCACGCGCACGTGATCGACATGAGCGACGGCGCGGCCCTGCGCCGCTTGATCGAGGCCGAGAAACCGCTCCTGGTGGTGCCGGAAATCGAGGCCATCGCCACCGAAACGCTGCTGGAAATCGAAGCTGCCGGGCTGACTGAAGTCATCCCCACCGCGCGTGCCGCCAACCTCACCATGAACCGCGAGGGCATCCGCAGGCTGGCGGCCGAAACGCTGACACTCCCAACCTCGCCCTATGTCTTTGCCGACAGCCTGGCCGACATGACGGCGGCGGCCGAAAAACTGGGCTATCCCGTCATCATCAAGCCGGTGATGTCGTCGTCCGGCAAAGGTCAGTCGCGGGTGGATGACGCGGGCCAGTTGCAGGCGGCGTGGGAGTATGCCGCCCGCTGCGGGCGCGTCGACAAGGGCCGCGTCATCGTCGAGGGCGTGATCGACTTCGATTACGAAATCACGCTACTGACGGTGCGCGCGCTTGGCAGTTCGGGACAGGTGGACACGCATTTCTGCGAACCGATCGGACATCTCCAGGTGAAAGGCGATTACGTCGAATCGTGGCAGCCGCAGCCGATGTCACCCGCCGCACGGGCGCGGGCGCAGGAAATCGCCGCGGCTGTCACCGGCAACCTCGGCGGACGAGGGATTTTCGGCGTGGAGCTGTTCATCAAGGGCGATCAGGTGTGGTTCTCCGAGGTCAGCCCGCGCCCGCACGACACCGGCATGGTCACCCTGGCCACGCAACGGCAGAATGAATTCGAACTGCACGCCCGTGCCATCCTCGGGCTGCCGGTCGACGTATCGCTGCGCGAACCCGGTGCATCGGCGGTCATCTACGGCGGCAT
>JBFHXL010000143.1:0-5267 GCA_041599035.1 Thiobacillus sp.
ATCCACGCCAGCATGGCCGAGGTGGTGGTCTTGCCGTGGGTGCCGGCGACCGCCAGCACCCATTTGTCGTGCAGCACGTTGTCTGCCAGCCACTGCGGGCCGGAGGTGTAGGGCAGGTTGCGCTCGAGGATGGCCTCCATCAGCGGGTTGCCGCGCGTCACCACGTTGCCGACGACGAACATGTCGGGCTGGCAGTCGATCTGGCTGGCGTCCCAGCCTTCGGTCAGCTCGATGCCGAGCGCGCGCAGCTGGTCGGACATCGGCGGGTAGACGTTGGCGTCGCATCCGGTGACGGTGTGGCCGGCGGCACGGGCGATGGCGGCGAGTCCGCCCATGAAGGTGCCGCAGATGCCAAGGATGTGGAGGTGCATGGTTTTTTTGGTGAGGCGTTAGGGGTAAGGGGGTAGAGGGGGCCAGGGCAGGAGCAAGAGGCCGCCGTTATCCGGCTTTTTACCCCTTACCCCTCACGCCTCACCCGGACATAATTATCCCACAGCCATGGCACGCGATTGCTGGATCAGGTGGGTCAGCAGCGCGCGCAGCTTGGCGGGGCGGAGCGGCTTGTGCAGCAGCGGAAAGCCGGCCTGGCTGATGCGCAGGATGGTGCCGGGCGTGGTGTCGCCGGTGACCAGAATGGCCGGGATGTCGGTGCCGTATTTTTGCCGCAGGCGGGTGATGACTTCGATGCCGTCGCTGTCGTTGGGCAGGCAATAGTCCGACACGATGACATCGGGTACGCGGTCGATGCTTCCCAGCCATTGGATGGCCTCGTCGGCACTGTGTGCGGTGACGAGGTCGATGTGCCAGTTGTCGAACAACTCGGCCATGCCGCTCAGAATCGTGCTTTCGTCGTCCACCAGCAGCACCAGCGCGTCGGCCGGGATTTGCGCGGGTGCGCTCACCGGAGCGGGCAGCTGGATCAAGTCGGCGTTGCCCAGGGGGACGTCGATGCTGAACACGGAGCCATGCTGCGGACGCGACTGCAGGTCCACGCGATGCCCCAGCAAGCGGCCCAGACGCGACACGATGGCGAGCCCCAGCCCCAGCCCCTTGCTGCGGTCACGCGCCTCATTGTGCAGCTGCACGAACTCGTGGAACACGCTTTCCTGCTGCTCCGGCGGGATGCCGCGCCCGGTGTCGATCACGCTGATGCGGATCACGGGGCCGCGACGCCGGCAGGCTACCAGCACGCCGCCCTCGTCGGTGTAGCGAATGGCATTGGCAAGCAGGTTGGCCAGAATGCGCTCGATCAGCAGCGGGTCGCTATACAGGGTGACGTCGCACGGGCGAAAGCGCAGCCGCAGCTGTTTTTCCGCGGCCAGCGCGCTGAACTGCTTGCCGAGGTCGAACAGCAGCGTGCGCAGCGAGAAATGTACCGGATGGGCTTCGATGGCGCCTGCATCCAGTTGCGAAACATCGAGCAGGGCGTTGAACAGCAGCGTCATCGCCGCTGTCGATGCCTCGATGTTGTCGATCAGGGGTTGCGTTTCGGGCTGTCGGTTGCGTGCCTTCAGTGCGGCGACGAACAGCGACAGCGCGTGCAGGGGTTGTCGCAGGTCATGGCTGGCCGCGGCAAAGAAGCGCGACTTGGCCTGGTTGGCGCGCTCGGCCATGTCCTTTTTCGCGGAGATGTCGGCGGTGGCCTCGCGAATGCGCTTTTCCAGATCGCTGCGGTGGCCCTGCAGGGCCTCGGCCATGTCGTTTACCCCGGCAGCCAGCACGCCAACCTCGCCCTCCGGCGGCAGATGGGTCCGGACGTCAAGATCGTCGCAGGCGAGGCGCCCGACGACCTCGGCGACATGCTGCAATTGGCCGGCCAGCCGGTTGGACAGCCGCCAGGCCAGCACGCCGGTAAGCGCCAGCGCCACCAGCATCAGCAGGGCGGCACGCATGAGCGTGGTGTGCTTGAAGGCGTTGATCTCGTCAAGCGATACGCCGACTTCCACCTGCCCGAGCAGCGTGCTGGCGGGCGTGGAGCGGGCGGCGACCAGGAAATCGTCCTGGGCTGCAGCCGCTTGCAAACGAATCTCGGTTGACTGCCAGTAATGACGGTTGCGGTCGTGCCCGTGCATGCTGTCCCCGGTGCTGGCGATCGCTCGCCCTTTGGTGTCGCTAACGCGGGTAAACAAGAGCCGGTTGTTTTCGGTTTCGGTATCAAGCAGGGTCTGCACGTGTGCCATGTCGCCGCTGATCAACGAATAGGGCAGGGTATCGGCCAGATGATGGACCGCGGTGGCGGCACGTGTATGCAGTGCCTCTTCGGCAGTGGCGAGGGTCTGCGTGGTGAAATAGGCCACCATCCCGAACTCGGTCAGCAAGGCGGGCAGCAACGCAATCATCAGCATCCTGCTGCGAATGCTGGAAAGCGGCAGGCGGCTGAAGAATGCGCGCAACGAATTCACGATGCGCTAGGCAGTCTGGATCTGCCGTTGAATCGCGAGCACGGCTTCGGTGCGGTTGGAGACCTGGAGGGTGCGAAAAATGGCTGCGATATGCACCTTCACCGTGTTTTCCGACATGGCCAACATGCCGGCAATCGCCTTGTTTGTGCAACCCTGCGCAAGCAGGCGCGCGACCTCGAGCTGGCGCGCCGTCAGTCCGCTGTGCTGCAGATCGTCGAAATCGGCGAGGGCGGCATGGGGGAGTCCGCCGTCGTCCAGGAAGAGGGGCACATAAATATCGCCCGTCAACACCCGCCGCAGCGCCGCCAGCATGACCTCTGTCGATGCGGCCTTGGGGATGTAGCCGAGCGCACCGGCTTCCAGCGCGCTGCGAATATCGTGCGGCGATTCCGAGGCGGACAAGACCACCAGCGGGATATCCGGGAAGCGGTTGCGAAACTGGGTGATGCCCTGCATGCCGACAAACCCCGGCATGTTCAGGTCGACCAGCGCAAGGTCGAGGTCGGCGTGTGCGGCGGTTTGCGCAAACAGGCTGGGGTAATCGTGGGCGTCGATGATTTCAACCGATGCCTCCAGCTGCGCCAACACCTGCCGCACCCCTTCACGCATCAGCGGGTGATCGTCAGCTAACAGTGTTTTCATGTGGAGACTCCCTGCATGGCAGGGATTTTAGTACGACAAGCCGCAAGATTCGTTATGTCCGTGTACGCCATCAAAATCCGATGCAGCCGGAATCTGCCTTTTTTGCTTTGGCGCGCCCCGGTCAAACGATCTTCAACGCCTGTGCCGCGTAATCAAAAAACACGCAATACCCGGCAATCGGAACAGGCAGCCCCAGCAGCGTGCCGATGAAATAATCGCGAAATCGTACGCCGCTCATGGCCAGGGTGTAGTTGAGCGCGGGGGCAGTCTGGAACAGCATGCGCAGCAGCAAAATGCTTTTGACCGGCTGCGCGTGCAAACGGCCCAGCAGCCTGGCGGCAAGTTTGCCGTCCAGCTTCTTCAAGGCGTCGCCGCCCAGCAGGCGGATGGAAAAGAAGGTGATGGCGCAGGAGATGCAGGCGGCGACATAGGTGACCGCCCCGCCCCATGATTTCCCCAGCACCAGCACGGCGGCGGCAAGAAATATCCAGCCGGGAATCTGGATGAGGTTGCCCAGCGCAAACGCAAGAACGAAGATCAGCAGGCCGCTGGCCAGGTTGTCGCGCAGCACCTGTTGCAGGAAACCGAGGCTGAACTGCGCCCGCAGGCCGGATAGTTCGAAAGCCGCAAACAGCAGCAGGAGAAACAGCACGACTGTAATCAGCCGCTGGTGTCGTCGCATGGGGTATCGTCCGCTGGTCGGATGCGTTTGCCAAAGGGCAAGAAACTGGCCCGTGTCGCCCAAAGCCTTGCTCAGGCGCTTCGGTCAGGCGAATCCTGCCCGCTTCCATGTGACCAGTGTAGCCCGCGTTTCAACCCCGGGGCGTGAAGGCTGCACCGCGGCGGGGGGTGTCGGTTTTGACCGCAGTCCGGTATGTTCCTGAAAAGCCTCACTCGAGAAGCCCGCCATGTCACTCGCTCTTCCTGCCGATTTCCAGTCCCTGCTCAGTTCTTTGCAAGCCGCGATCCGGGACCCGCTGGTGTGGTGGGAGGTGGGCGTGCTGGTGCTGGCGACGGCAGGCGCGTTGCTGGTGCATCGCGTGCTGAGTCAGGGGCTGGCGGAGCGCACCGAGCAAAGCGCGGAATACGCCATGCGCCATCTGGCGCTGAAAACCCTGCAACGTATCTTGTTTCCCATCAGCATGCTGATCGGCGTGCTGGCAGGGCGGGCGTTGCTGGCGAGCCAGGGCAATCCGGTGCAATTGCTCGATTTGGCCGTGCCCTTGCTGGTGTCGCTGGCCACGATCCGCACGGTGGTCTATTTCCTGCGCAAGACCTTCCGCCCCAGTCCCGTGGTGAAAGCCTGGGAAAGTCTGATTTCGACCTCGGTCTGGGTTGTCGTCGCGCTGCATTTGCTGGGCTGGCTGCCCGCGGTGCTGGATGGCCTCGACGGTATGGCCATGCAGATGGGCCAGAAGCGGATTTCGGTGCTGGTGGTGGGCAAACTGGTGCTGGCGGTGGCGGTTCTGTGGATGCTGGCGCTGTGGATCGCACGCCTGATCGAGAACCGCATCAGCCGGGCCGCGTATGTGAACCCCGGCATGCAGGTGGCGCTGGTCAAGCTCAGCAAGTTTCTGCTGCTGGTGCTGGCGCTTCTGCTGGCGCTGGATGCGGTCGGCATCGACCTCACCGCGCTGACCGTGTTCGGCGGCGCGTTGGGTGTCGGTCTCGGTTTTGGCTTGCAGCGCATCGCCAGCAACTTCATCAGCGGCTTTATCGTGCTGTTCGACCGCTCGATCCGTCCGGGTGATGTCATCACCATCGGCGACAAATTCGGCTGGGTGCAGGAACTGCGTGCCCGTTACGTGGTGGTGCGGGATCGCGACGGGGTGGACCGGCTGATCCCCAACGAGACCCTGATCACCAACGAGGTCATCAACTGGAGCTTCGGCGACCGCAACGTGCGCCTGAAAATTCCGGTGTCGATCAGCTACGACAACGATCCGGAGCAGGCACTGGCTCTGCTGCTCGAGGCGGCAAAGACCAATCCGCGCGTGCTCGCCGAGCCGGCGCCCGGCACGCGTCTGATGGCGTTTGGCGACAGCGGCATCGAGATGGAGCTGCGGGTGTGGATCCAGGACCCCGAATCCGGGCTGGCGAGCGTGCGCTCGGATATCAACCTGGCAATCTGGCGTGCCTTCAAGGCCGCCGGCATCGTCATTCCCTATCCGCAGCGTGACCTGCATATTCGCAGCGGGCTGGAGACGTTGAAGTCCTAGCGGG
>JBFHXL010000144.1:0-5261 GCA_041599035.1 Thiobacillus sp.
GCTTCGACGACAACGATGCGCGCATGGCCGGCTATGATCCGGTGCAGCACCGCCGTTTCCTGATCGATTACTTTACCGGCGGATTTCCGGGTTCACCTGCCAGGGGGCTGCCGTTCGGCGAGAACCCAAAGACCGGCGATGCCCGCATTTCCGGTTCGCTTGCCTCACTGGTCGGACTGGAGGTTGCCCTCGAAAACCAGGATGAAAAGGCCATCGATGCGGCGGTCAAGACCATCCTGCTGCTGCACAGCATGATCCTTTCGTTCGGCGGGATCCCCCTGCTCTACTATGGCGATGCAGTCGGCATGCTCAACAACCAGGATTATCTGAACGACCCATCCAAACGCGATGACAACCGCTGGATGCATCGTTCTCACTTCGACTGGGACAAGGCAAAGAAACGTCATCAAAGCGGAACGGTGGAGCACCGGATATTTTGTGCGCTGAAGAAACTCATTGCGCTGCGCAAGGAAACCACCGCATTTTCCGACATCGACAACCGCCAATTGCTGACGGTGGACAATCCCAACCTGCTGGTCTTTTCCCGCACCGACCCGCAAAACAGCCGCAACCGGGTGCTGGTGATCGGCAACTTCAATGTCGAGGCGCAGACGCTGCCCGTCAGTGCCTTGACGTCGTATGGCTTCTTTCTCCAGGAAAGCATGAAGGACCTCTGCTCGGGTGAGCGCATCGCCGTTGCAAACGACGCGATCGTTTTGTCTCCGCTGTGCTGCTACTGGCTTGCCGACTGACGGCTCGGACGGGACGCGATTGCCGATGCCGCTGCCCTCATGCATCGGTTGTTCCCCAAACCGCGTGGATCGTGACAGCAATGCCCTTGCCTGCGTCGCTGAATAAATAACGATAAACATCAAGACGTTGAGCGCTGGCCCGGCCCGGCACGCACGAATATTTCCGCAGTGGGCCTCTCAAGAACGAGGCGTGTCCGCCGTTAAAAAGGATGGAGAAGCTCCTTACACCTAGAACGAAATGAATAAGATTGCCCACGCGCAACGTGCCGTTGCGTCAAAACTTTGCCGATCTGCTTCCTGCAGCCTCTTCCGCGCATGCGTTGACAGGGAAGAACCAGCATTCCCCGCGGATCGACCTGGCTGCGGCGCGCACCCCGCCCTGGCGCAGGTTTTCCACTGAAACACGACATGAAGAGAAAGACATACATCGAGCCCACCATCCGTTCCATCGCGGGCGGGTTCGTGGTGGCGTGCGCTACCCTGATTTATTGTCTGCCGCAGTGGGTCTGGCTGTGGATTGCGATCCTGCTTTTTGTGGGCCTCAACCTGCTACAGTCCAGTTTCACGGGTTTCTGCATGATGGAAAAACTGCTGAAAAAACTGGGCTTGCGCAGCGAACTGGATGAAATAAGGGCCTTAAGCCGTGCCAACGCAGAAGCGGAGGCACGAGCGGCGTACTACGACACGCTCGGACTGTTGAACGAGGTGGTCATCGAACTGTCCGTGGACGGCAAACTGAAGTTCCTGTCCGAGCATTGGCTTGAACTGCTGGGGAGCACGCATAAACGGCACGATGTGTTCCTGAACCTTCCATTTACGGCTTTTATCAACAAGCAGGATCAGGCCGCATTTGAAGACACGCTCGATGTCTTGTCCAAAGGCAGCATGGACACGGTCAACATGCGTTTCCGCATGGTGCGCGAAGACCGGCTCGAACATTGGGTCGAGGGAAAATTTGCCCTGTATGAAAAGCAGGGGGAGGTCCAGGGCATACGCGGCGTGCTGAGGGATGTTACCGAGGCGCATATACAGGAAAAGCGGATCAGCCACATGGCCATGCACGATGCGCTCACCGGCCTGCCCAATCGCCAGTTCCTTGACGATCGAATCAACCTCGACATCGAACAGGCAGCGAGCCACCAAACAAAATTGGCCCTGCTGTTTATCGATCTGGACAATTTCAAGCAGATCAATGACCTGCATGGCCACAAGACCGGCGATCAGTTATTGGTCGAAGTGAGCAGCATTCTCCAGTCCAGCCTGCGCGGGACCGACGTGCTGGCGCGTTGGGGGGGCGACGAATTCGTGGTGCTGCTCCCGTTTGCGGACGACCCTGAAGTCGCCCGCAAAGTTGCCCATGAGCTGATGCAGAAACTGCACCTGATCCTGGAAAAAAGGTATGCCGACACCTATGTGACGCTCAGCATCGGCATTGCCGTTTATCCGGACGATGCGGGCACCAGCGAAGACCTGCTGATGCAGGCAGACAAGGCTTTGTTCTACGCCAAATCGCAGGGGCGGAACAATATCCAGATGTTTGGTGACCTGCAAACCCGGGCGACAGGCTTCGAGAATGTGGGGATGACCGCCCGCTTTGTGGCGGCGGTCAAACAGGAACAGCTTCAGGTGTATTTCCAGCCGGTGATCGACGCCGCCAATCATCGGCGGATCGTGGGCGTGGAAGCCCTGGCCCGCTGGCATGACGATGAACACGGGTGGATAAGCCCTGAAAAATTTATTCCCCTTGCTGAAAACCTCGGCCTGATCAACGAGGTGGGACGCCAGGTGCTGGAAACCGCGCTGGGCCACTTCAGCCAGTGTCGCAACCTCTGCACCAATATCAAACTGGCGGTGAATGTTTCAAAACGTCAGCTGATGTCCGATGATTTTTTTCCGATGCTTCTGGACATGGTGCAGCGCTATGGCGTAAAGCCCGATGAAATCAAGCTGGAAATCACCGAAAGCATCGCGCTGGAAGGGATCGAGCTGGCCAAGGGGTATCTGCAGAAACTTTCCAATGCGGGTTTCATTCTGTCGCTGGATGATTTTGGCACCGGCTTTTCATCGCTGTCTCATGTTCATGAGTTGCCGTTTGACGAAATCAAGATTGATATTTCCTTTGTGCGTCGCGTCAAATCGCCCGAAGGACGTGTTTTGGTGAAAACCATCGTCAACATGGGCCATGCCATGCAATTGGCGCTGGTCGCCGAAGGGGTGGAAGACGCGGAAACCGCCGAAATACTTCAGGACATGGGGGTGGAAATGCTGCAAGGCTTTTATTTCAGTCGCCCCATGCCCAAAAGCGAGTGTGCGTCCTTTGTCTCCTCCTTGTCGGGCCTTGCCGAATCAGCCTGACCCATGCCGTGTTCCGCCTGGGTGTGCGGCGCGGGCCTGGCTGCGATCGACTGATCTGGATGGATCGATAGAGGCTACTGGCCTCATGCATAGCGTGTCCAGGGCTGACTTCCCTCCTCTATTCCGCAGCCTTGCCTGACGGATTAACATTTCCTGCACGCAGTCTATGATGAAACCGTCCCCTGAATTTGCAGGGCGATAAGGAGTACATCATGAATATCAGCGACGTGGTAATCCATGTAAACGAGACGCTGGACGTGCCGGCACGGCAGGCACTGGAAGAGCAGATGCGTGCGATCGACGGCGTGATCGCGCCACGCTTCAACGAGCCAAGGACGCATTTGATGATTGTGGCGTATGACCCCGAGCATACCCTTGTGAGCGACCTGGTTGCTGAAGTGCGCCGCCAGGGGTACACCGCACAGAGTTGCGGCGGCATGAGCGTTTGATTTCCTGCGTGTGCGTGCAGCGTTTGCTCCCTGATGCTTCCGATATGTAAGGCCCATTCAATCGTCGCATTCGATCGTGGACACGCAGTTCGGAAATAAAAAGGGAGCTGAATGCAATTCAAGGATTATTACCAGACCCTGGGACTGCCGCGCGAAGCCACGGCTGACGACCTCAAGAAAGCCTTCCGCAAGCTTGCGCGCAAATACCACCCGGACGTCTCCAAGGAGCCGGATGCCGAGTTGCGGATGACGGAGCTGAACGAAGCCTACGCCGTGCTCTCCGACCCGGAAAAACGCGCCGCCTACGACCAGTTGGGGCGCGATTATCAGCCGGGCCAGGATTTTCGCCCGCCGCCGGACTGGGACGCGGGCTTCGAGTTTTCTGGCCAGGGATTTTCGGCGCACGAGGCGGCCGATTACAGCGACTTCTTCGCCGAACTGTTCGGCCGCATGGGTGCGGCGCCCAGCGGCGGCCGGCATGCCCACGCGGGCTTTCGAGCGCAGGGCGAGGACCACCACGCCAAGGTGCTGCTCGATCTGGAAGACGCTTTTCGCGGCGCCGTCCGGCAGATTTCGCTGCGTGTGCCCAAACTGGACGCGCAGGGCCGGGTTCAACTGTCGACCCGCACCCTCAACGTGAAAATTCCGCGGGGCGTGCGGGCCGGCCAGGTGATCCGCCTGGCCGGCCAGGGCGCGACGGGGATGGGCGGCGGTCCCGCAGGCGACCTGCTGCTGGAAGTGCAGTTCAAGCCGCATCCGCGCTTCCGGGCAGACGGCCGCGACCTGCATCTGACCCTGCCGGTGACGCCCTGGGAGGCTGCACTCGGCGCCATGGTCCGGGTGGATCTGCCGGAAGGCAGCGTAAAGGTTCGCATTCCCGAAGGCACCCAGAGCAGCCGCCAATTGCGCGTACGCGGCCAGGGCATTCCCGGCGATACCCCCGGCGACCTGCTGCTCGACATCCGGGTGGTCCTGCCGCCCGCCAGCACGCCGAAGGCGCGCGAACTCTATGAAACCATGGCACGCGAGCTGGCATTCGACCCACGCCAGCCGGAAAGGAACTGACGCCATGCAGGACGACGACATCCTGAGCGGCACCCTGATGGACGATTCCTGGCTCACGCTGGAACAGGTGGCGGCTGCCTGCCGGGTGGAGCCGGACTGGCTCATCCGTCACATCGAGGAAGGCCTTTTCCCGCATGCCGAAAGCGTGGCGGGGACCTGGCGTTTTTCCGGCGTCAGCCTGCTGCGTGCGCGGCGGATGCGGCAACTGGAACGCGATTTTGATGCGGTGCCCGAACTGGCGGCGCTGATGGCCGACCTGCTGGAAGAACTGGATGGGCTGCGGACGCGCCTGCGCTAAGCAGCCGTGACGCGGTTGGTGACACGGGCAAATCGGCGTGCCGCGCGATGGCCGCGCGCGGCCTGCACGCCTCGCAGCACCCACAGCCCGGCGACGAAATAGCTGCCGGTGATGAGCAAGGACTGGCGATGGTCGCCGTGCGTGATCCAGCTGCTGGCGCCATAGGTCAAGGGACCGAGAATCGACGCCAGCTTGACCGCCAGTCCCCACAGGCCAAAAAACTCAGCCTGCTGTGCCGGCGGCGCCAGCAGGCCGATCATGGCGCGTCCCGCCGACTGCGCGGCGCCCATGCAGAGCCCGGCCAGATTGGCCGCCACCCAGAACATGCGTTGGTCCGGCGCC
>JBFHXL010000145.1:0-5258 GCA_041599035.1 Thiobacillus sp.
CTTCCTTGCTGAGCTTGCCGTTATTCACAATGTTGGCGACCTCTTTGTTGACGGTTACGGCCAGTTCCTGATAATCCCGGGCGCTGAAACGTTCTTTCTCGATGGCCTCGCGGTTTGCGAGCATCGCCTGCCGGATAGTGTTCATGCCTTGCCGCAGCACGTCGTCGGTTACCCATTTCTGGCCCTGCTTCAACGCGGGGGCAGCATGCTGCGCTTCATGCTTGTGTTCGCCTGCATAAGCCGGTGCCGCAAGGGAAACCAGAGCGGTTGCGACACATACCCCGAGACCTGCCAGCCGTACTATCGTGAACATCATTTTCCTTTTGTGCAAAATTCGATTTTCAACAGGCGCCAGCCTGTCCTGCCAATTGATCGACTTCACTGCGCGAGCCTGGATGAAGCAGGCAATCGGGCCTGGTCCGCTCAGGATTGCCGGCATCCGATGCAGTCCGTGTCGCGCTGGTTGGCCTATTTCCGCTTGGCTTATTTCCGCTCCGGAAGCATGCGCGTCAGCGTGTTGTCACCCTTGATGTAGTGATGATACAAGGCGGCCACTGTATGCAGGCCGATCAGGAAATAGCCGGTTGTGCCGACTGTCTCATGCAGTTCCTTGATCTGCTTTCCGAGATCCTTGTTCTCTCCGATCAGCGCGGGCAATTCCAGGCCGAAGAATGGGATTGGCTTTCCGGCGGCACTGAGCATCAGCCAGCCGGTCAAGGGCATGCCGATCATCAGCAGGTATAGCGCCAGATGCAGCAGCTTGGACGACAATTGTTGCAGACCCGGCGGTTCCGGCAGGATGCTGGGAGTGGGGCCGGACAGGCGTGCTGCCAGTCGCAGCCAGACCAGAGCGAACACCAGCAAGCCAAGCATGAAGTGCCAGGTCTTCAGCGCCTCGCGAGGATCACTGCCTTTTTCGAACAATTCACGTAATTCGATGCTTCCGTACACCGCGACGAATAGCAGCACCATCATCCAGTGAATACCGATGGAAAGGCAGCCGTAGCGGGTGGCAGAATTTTTCCAGTTCATCATTTTCCTTTTGCGAAAACGCGATTATCAACAGGCACCAGCATGCTGCGCGATGCTTAAACTTTCCTTAAGAGCGCTCCCGACAGGCCGAGCCGGCGCGTGGTTGCAGCGGACTGTGCTCTGGATCAGGCCGATGGACGTATCGGCCTCGGCACTGCTATTTGGGCGGTTTGTGGCAGATTGGCCCATCGTCGTCCGGGTTCTCGGCGCTTTGCACGATGGCGGTGGCGATCTCGTGAACCTCGTCAGGGGTGAAATGTTCCAGCAGGCGGCGCGCCACCGTCGGGGGAATGCGTACGGCACGCGACGTGCCGTCTGCCAGCGTCACCGTGATGCCAAACGCGTGATGGCTGACCAGTTCTTCATCCGCTTCGGCAAGCAGCATCTGTTCGTCCATGATCGATTCGTATTCGTCATCGATCGCGTCCTGCAACTCGTCGCTCAGTTCGTCCGGCAATTCGACCACAAAGCCTGCGATCTTGTCCTGCCGCATCGTGGTGCCGATGTCGTGCGCCGACACGAAGGCCACGAAGCGGTCGCGCAGCGCCTCGCTGAAAAACATGTATTCGAAACTCATCCCGTCGTTCTCCTGGTTTGCTTGCCCGGCGACGCTATGCGTCCGCGCAGCGTGCGGTCATCAGGAACACCGGGTAGTCCTGCGTTCCGCTTTCGCGTTCCTTGGTGATGGTGAACACGGTCTGGAAATGCATGTCGGAAAATCCCGCCTGCGCGGTGCGTCGGCTCAGGTCGGCCTGGTCGAAGCCGTGGTGTACATCGACTTCCGGGCCGTGGAACGAGCCGTCCTCACGGTCCAGGTCGGCGATGCACAGATAGCCGCCGGGATTCAGCAGGTCGCGGAAGACGCGCAGGATGTGGTCGGTGTCGGGCACATGGTGCAGCGTCATTGCGGTGACGATCAGGTCGAAGCGCTGCGTCGGCAGCGGGCCGGCCAGCAGGTCCAGCTTCATCGGGGTCATGTTCGTTACCCCCTGCGCGGCGATTTTCTCGGCCACCACCTCGAGCATGCCGCCCGAGCTGTCCGCCATCAGGATCGTGCCAAGTTCATCCTTGAGCGGAAACGACAGCAGGCCGGTGCCGCAGCCGTAATCGAGGGCACGCATTTGCCGATGCAGGGGCACGTTTTGCCGGATGGCCTGCGCAATTTTTTGCCCGCGTTCCTGGAAGACAGGATTGTCGTCCCATCGGCGGGCTTTGCTGTCGAAGTGGGCGGCATCGAGCCGGGTGGGTTGGGTGGTGGTCATGGCGATGCGTAAAAAGCCCGAAGGCATTGCAGTCGATTATAAGGTGGGGCTGGAGTGACCGTATTCCGGACCGCTTGGTTCCGGGCTGGCCAGTCCGCCCCCGATTGCCCCTCAAGTCCGCTTATTCGGGGTTGACCCGATCATAGAACCGGGTGCGGAACAGCAGCCGTTTTTTTGCGTCGTCGTCGCTGTCTACCAGCTTTTCCCGGGTATGCAGGACGTTGTTCGAAATCAGGCCCATTCCGGATTCCAGGCGGCCTTCGATGACGTGTGCCGATTCGTCGGAAATCAGGGATTCCAGCACGTTCCTGGCCGCAGTGACATCGCTGTCATCGGACCAGGCCATATCCATTTTCCGGAAGGAAAAGCGGTGGCACAAATGACCGTCGGCATTCGTCCAGAAAACCTTGCCGCCCCGCTGCAGGTCGATTTCGCCGGTGGCGGGGTTGCGGTAATTGAAGCAGTTCTTGTTCATCAGCACGTCAAGGGCGCCGGGATGGCTGTCCCGAAGCTGAATGTAGAGCACTTCATGGTCCAGAACCTTGTTGCTTCCGCCCTCTATTGCGGGGCGCTTGCACAGCAGAAAAAGTGCCTGGATGGTGTTGTCCGACCCGTAATAGGTGGCGTCGGTGTGCCAGTTGCAATGCCGGGTGGAAAACGGGATGGCCTTGTTCAAAATGCCCGAATCGGTCAGCTCGTCGGACTGCGCGTGGCGAGCGGATTTGTCGGTTCGGGTGACGCCGAGTTGTTTGCCCAGCGCCAGCAGGGAGCTCATTTCCAGTTCAGCGGACCCTGACGTGTAAACGCACATGTTGGCCCGCTCGACCGTTTCCATGATCTTGGCTTTTTCGGCGGGGCTGAGCGCGGTCATGTCGCCCAGCTCGACAACCAGTTCGCCGACATTTTTTGGATAGGCCGCCAACTTCTCGTCGCGCCATTGCAGATAGTCTTCATCCGATCCCAGGTCGAATCTGTTGGCGTATTTGATGTTCCATCGTTTCATGATCAGTCCTCAGTTAGCCCGGAGATATCCAGAGCGGAATATCTTAAACCGAAAACAAACCCAGGGTCGATTGCTGGCAGATCCGGTTGCCGCTGACGAGCGGCGAAAGCCCGCCGGGAATGCACATCCAGGCAGCGCGTTCCGGCAGCAGGCAGGGACAGATGATTTCGTGCACCAGTTTATTGGTGTGCTGCGCCAAAAGGGTGCCATACCCTCGAGCCCGGTTCATTCCCGCATACACGGACTCGAAAAAAACACATATATATCATGCGGATAGATAAAAAATTTTATGTGGCACACCTGTTGCTTTGATGGGTGTGTGCGGACGCGTACAGCGATGGTTCTTGAATGATCCACCACATATTAATTTTGACTTCAGAGAGGTAACAACATGTCTTATTTAGTTCCGTCAGAATTTGTCACGAAGATGGTGGATGCGGGTGAATCCAAAATTTTCATGTCAACCAGGGATACCCTGATCAGGGCCTATATGGCCGGCGCCATCCTTGCCTTGGCCGCGGTGTTTGCGATCACGGTTGCCGTTCAGACGGGCTCACCGCTCATCGGCGCGATGCTTTTCCCGGTCGGTTTTTCCATGCTGTATCTGATGGGCTTTGATCTGCTGACCGGTGTGTTTGTCCTGACGCCGCTGGCATTGATCGATAAACGTCCGGGCGTCACCGTGGCTGGGGTATTAAGAAACTGGGGACTCGTCTTCGTCGGCAACTTTGCCGGCGCGTTTACGGTGGCCGTGATGATGGCGATCGTGTTCACCTACGGGTTCTCGACGGATCCCGGTGCCGTGGGCCAGAAGATCGCGGGTATAGGTGAATCGCGTACGCTGGGCTACAAGGAATATGGTGCGGCAGGCATGCTGACGCTCTTTATCCGCGGCATGTTGTGCAACTGGATGGTGTCCCTGGGGGTGGTCGGCGCCATGATCTCCACCTCGGTGAGCGGCAAGGTCATTGCGATGTGGATGCCGATCATGCTGTTCTTCGCGATGGTGTTCGAGCACTCTGTCGTGAACATGTTCCTGTTCCCTTCGGCCCTGATTCTGGGCGGAAACTTCTCGGTGATGGATTACATCATCTGGAACGAGATTCCGACCGTGCTGGGTAATCTGGTAGGCGGCCTGGCATTTACCGGCCTGACGCTCTACACCACGCACGTGAAAACCGCCGCAAAACGCGCTTTTGCCTGATCGGCTTTAAATCGAACGAATGCTCAGTCCTGCAAGGGGCTGCGCATTCTTGATACCGACTGTTTGATTCAATAGGAACCCGCCATGACACGCAACGAAGTCACCGAACTGATCATCACGTACAAACTGCGCAAAAACCTGACCTGGCCGCAGCTGGCAGACGCCATCGGCATGAGCAAGGAGTGGACGACCGCGGCCCTGCTGGGGCAGATGACGCTTACCGCCGAACAGGCCGGCAAGATTGGCACCCTGCTGGACCTGCCTGTCGAAGCGGTTGAGCAATTGCAGGTTGTGCCCTACAAGGGATCGCTGCCGACCGCCATTCCGACCGACCCGCTGATTTACCGCTTCTACGAACTGATCAACGTCTACGGCACCACCTTTAAAGCCCTGATTCACGAAGAATTCGGCGACGGCATCATGAGCGCCATCGATTTCAACATGGACATCCAACGTGAACCCGATCCCAAGGGTGACCGCGTCAAGATCACGATGAGCGGCAAGTTTCTGCCTTACAAGAGCTACTAGGATGACCCATTGAAGCCTCGGCCCAATCGCTGGCCGATGGCCTTCGGCAGACAACATGTCCACGCAATTAAAAATATCGGTAGGGCAACACTCCGACAAAGGCTGCAAGGAAACCAATCAGGATTTTCATGGGGTGTTGATCCCCGATGAACCCCTGCTGACTTCAAAGGGGATTGCCATTGCCCTGGCCGACGGCATCAGCAGCAGCGCGGTCAGCCAGATTGCCAGC
>JBFHXL010000146.1:0-5244 GCA_041599035.1 Thiobacillus sp.
GTGACCCAGACCTCGTCCGCGCCCTCGGCGGCCACCTGCCCCATCAGCGGACGCTTGCCCTTGTCGCGGTTGCCGCCGCAGCCAAAGACACAGACCAGACGGCCGCCGCTGACGATTTCACGCAAGGTGGCGAGCACCTTTTCCAGCGCATCGGGAGTGTGGGCATAGTCCACCACCACCAGCGGATGCGCGTCGCCGCCCAGGGTCTGCATCCGTCCTGGCGGGGGGCTGATATGGTTTAACGCCTGGCAGGCATCGTCCAGTTTCACCCCGGACACCAGCAGGGTGGTGAGCACGGCCAACAGATTGGCGGCATTGAAGCGCCCCAGCAGCGGTGCATCGAACTCGGCAAGACCCCAGTCCGTGCGCACCTTCAGATGCAGGCCCGCTTGCGACAGGATGAGCTTGTCAGCCACCACCGCGCCCCGCTTGAAGCCATAGCCCGCAACACGTGAAGCGTCGTGCGACTGTTCCAGTTGCTGGCCAAACGGGTCATCCACATTCAGCACCAGCCACTCCAGCCCCGGCCAGCCGAACAGCCGCGCCTTGGCCCGGGCATAGCTGTCCATGTCGCCGTGATAATCGAGGTGGTCGCGCGACAGGTTGGTCAGCACCGCAATATTGAACGAGGTGCCGTTGACCCGCTCCTGAACCAGGCCATGCGATGACACTTCCATTGCACATACGGCCGCACCCTGCCGCTGATAGCTCGCCAGGCGCCGCTGCAATTCGATGGCGTCCGGTGTGGTGTTCAGCGAAGGAACCAGCGTACCGGGCTTGTCCCCGACCGGTGGAAAGCCATTGCCGGCAGTGCCGATGATGGCGGCTTTCTGGCCCAGGCGCGTGAAGGTCTGCGCCAGCCAGTGGGCCACCGAGGTTTTGCCGTTGGTGCCGGTGATTCCGATCATGTGCAGCGCACGCGAAGGCTCGCCGTACACGTGCGCGGCGATTTCACCGATACGGCCTTTAAGCCCGGCCACACCTGCGTTGGCAACGGCAAGCGCCGGATCCCACTGATAACGGTCGGCCTCCCACAGCACCCCATCGATGCGCCGCGCGACAGCCTGCGCAATAAAATCACGGCCATCGCGCGACTCGCCCGGATAGGCGGCGAACACCGCGCCTGCTGCCGCTGTGCGGCTGTCGCTGGTAAGTTCGGCAACCTGGATCCCGAGCCGTTCCAGTATGTGCGGCACGGATTCCGGCGTCGCCTGCGAGGCGTGGGGTCCAGCATCCGGCGGCATGACCGGTTTCGCCATCATGCGCCCCCCTCTGCGCGCGCGACCAGAAGCGGCGCGCCCTGGGTCACGTGCGTCGTTGTTTCCGGGGCATCCGGCGGCAAGCCCATCTGGCGCAAACTGCCCGCCATGATCTGCGCGAAGACGGGGCCGGCCACGCTGCCGCCGTAATACACGCCATCCGACGGCTCGTCGATCACCACCCCGATAATGAGACGCGGATTCGAGGCGGGTGCCATGCCGATGAAGGAAGACAGATAGCGGTCGGCCGCATAGCGGCCATTGACGAGTTTGTGCGCGGTGCCGGTTTTGCCCGCGACGCGATAGCCCGGCACCCGGGTACGCGTTCCGGTTCCCCCTTCCTGGGTGACCGTTTCCATCATGGCGCGCACTTCGCGTGCCACCGCCGGAGAAAACACCTGCTCGCCGACGATTTCCTGTGGTTCGCGCTTAAGAAACGACAGCGGCATCACTTCGCCGTCGTTGGCAAACGCCATGTAGGCGCGGGTCAATTGCAGCAGGCTGACCGACAGTCCGTAGCCATAGGCCATGGTGGCCTGCTCGACCGGTCGCCAGGTGTCGGCATCGCGCAGGCGGCCGGCCGTTTCGCCAGGAAAGCCCGAGCCGGGCAACTGGCCAAAACCGGCGCGATGCAATACCTCCCAGTGTTGCGCCGGGGTCAGCGACATGGCCAGCTTCACCGCGCCGACGTTGCTCGATTTCTGGATGATCTCGCTCACCGTCATCTGCGGATGCGGGTGCTCGTCACGCACCAGCTTCCTGCCGACCTGCCAGGTCTGCGGCGTGTCGATGACGCTGCCGGGATGGAACAGGCCGCGCTCCAGCACCGCTGCCGCAACGAATGGCTTGACGGTGGATCCGGGTTCGAAGGTGTCGATCACCGCGCGGTTGCGCATCGGCCCCGGCTGGTAGTCGTGGCGATTATTGGGGTTGAAGATCGGCTGGTTGGCCAGCGCGAGAATCTCGCCGGTCTTGGCGTCGAGCACCACCACGCTGCCGCCCTTGGCCTTGTGGGTGACGATCGCCGCCGCCAGTTCGCGATGCGCCAGATACTGGATCTTGAGATCGAGCGCCAGCGCCAGATTGCCCCCCATCTGTGCGGTCTTGATCGGCGCCAGGTCGCGAATGGTGTTGCCGCGCCGGTCGCGCATGATCTGGCGCTCGCCCTCGCGTCCCGCCAGCCAGTCCTGATAGGCGCGCTCGACGCCCTCCTGACCCTTGTCGTCCACATTGGTAAAGCCCACCACATGTGCCGCCACCTCGCCCGCCGGGTAATAGCGGCGAAATTCGCGCCGCAGATACAACCCGGGCACGCCCATGGCGGCAATTCTGACCGCCTGCTCCGGCGTCACCGGGCGTTGCACGCTGAATTCGCCGCGCGTCTTGCGCGCCAGCTTGTTCGCAAGCGCCGGTTTCGACATGCCCAGCACCGCGGCCAGATGTGCCTGCTGTTCGACTGTCAATGCGAGTTCGGTCGGCCGCGCCCACAGGGATTCGACCGGCGTACTGATCGCCAGCAAGCGGCCGTGACGATCGGACACCTGGCCGCGATGTGCCGGCAGGGTCAGATTACGGTTGGCCACCGCATCACCCTTGCCTTGCAGATAATCGGTATTGAGGCCCTGCAGGTAGAAAGCGCGTCCCGCAACCAGCACCAGCCCGCCGAGCAGCAGTCCGCCCACGGTCATCATCCGCCACGGCGCGAGGTTAAGCTTGAGCAGCTTGCGGGAGTGGTAATTCATCGCGTGCCCACCAGCGTTTCGACATGGATCCGCTCCTGAAGCGGTGCCACCAGGCCGAGTCGGGTGCGCGCGAGCGTGTCGACCCGCGCCGGATTGGCCCAGGTTCCCTGCTCCAGCTGCAATTGGCCCCACTGCTCATCAAGGGCACGCGCCTCTTTTTTCAAGCGTTCCAACTCCACAAAATAGGTGCGCGAACGGTGCTGCGCCTGAATGACCGCCAACGCACAGATCACCAGCGTTAATGCCAGAACGACATTCAGACGGCTCATGCCGCGGCCTCGCTCGCGCCCGGCACGGCGCAACCGACCGCGTATCGACCGCTGGCGGCATTCGCCTTGCTGTCGATCCCGCTTCGCAGGTCCCTCGCCGGGTGGCTCATGCCGCCCCACCCAGACGTTCGGCCACCCGCAGCACGGCGCTGCGCGCGCGCGGGTTGTCTGCCACCTCGGCATCGCTCGCATGCTGGGCGCGCCCGATCAGTTTCAGGCGTCCCGGCTTCAACATGTCGGCACGGATCGGCAGGCGCGCAGGCGCCTGTTCGCCCATAGCCTCGTCACGCATGAAGCGTTTGACGATGCGATCCTCCAGCGAATGAAAACTGATGACTGCAAGTCGACCGCCGGGCTGGAGCGCGTTCACACATTGCGGCAGCACGTCGCTCAGTTCTTCCAGTTCGCGGTTGAGATAAATCCGTATAGCCTGGAAGCTGCGCGTCGCCGGGTGTTGCCCTGGTTCGCGCCGCTTGACCGCTGCGGCGATGAGGTTCGCCAGCTGACCGGTGCTGCGGATTGCTTCTTTTTCGCGTGCCGCAACAAGCGCGCGCGCAATCGATTTAGCAAACCGCTCTTCCCCATAGGTGCGGATGACTTCACTGATCTCCTCCTCTGCCGCCGACGCCAGCCAGTCTGCCGCCGACAGGCCGCTCTCCGGATCCATACGCATATCGAGCGGCGCATCGAATCGAAAGCTGAAACCGCGCGTTGCGTCATCCAGCTGCGGCGACGACACCCCGATATCCAGCAAAATTCCATCCACCTGCGTCACGCCCAGCTCACCCAACACTCCACCCAAACGCGAAAACGCACTGCGCACCAGCATCAGACGCTTATCCTGCAGCGCCTCGCCTGCGCGGATGGCATCCGGGTCGCGATCCAGCGCAACCAAGCGGCCCTCTGCACCCAGCCGCTCCAGAATCAGCCGGCTATGCCCGCCGCGGCCAAAAGTGGCGTCGACATAGATGCCGTCGGACTTGATCGCCAGTGCCGCCACCGCCTCCTGTGCCAGCACCGGCACATGGGCGGCATCCATCACAACGTAAAGCCTTCCAGTTCGGGGGGCAGCTCGTCGTCACTGAACGTCAGCGCCTGCGACACCTGCGCCTCCCAGCGCGCCTCGTTCCACAATTCCACCTTGCTGCCCTGGCCGACCATCACCACGTTTTTATCCAGCTCGGCAAACTTGCGCAGCATCGGCGGCAGCAGCACGCGTCCGGCGCTGTCCATATCCATGTCGTGCGCATAACCAACGAGCAATTGTTTGAGACTGCGGGTGCGGGGATTGAAGTCGGACAGGCCGTTGAGCTTTTTCTCGATCGGCTCCCACTCGGGCAGGGGGTACAGCAGCAGGCACTGACTCGGGTCAGCCGTGATCACCACGCGCCCGCCGCCATTCACCAGAAGGGCGTCGCGGTAGCGCGCCGGCACCACAAGCCGATTCTTGCTATCCAGACTGACCGTCGCAACACCCCGAAACATGCATCCCCCATTATTGAAATTAGAGGCGGCCGGACGGGTGCTTCCACCCACATCCTCCCACCATTCACCACTTGCACCCACTATAGGGGATAGTTTTGGGGGGGTCAAGATAAAAGACGCAAAAAAACCCCTATGCCTCAATGACTTAGGGGTGGTTTGGGGGTGTGGATAAGTTTCTGGAAAAACCGGCGCTTAGGGGATGTTTTTGCCTGACATTCTAGGAAAAAACCCTAAGCCATTGAATTAAAAAAGAAGTGGGAAAGTCAGTCGGTAAGCCGGGTTCTGTCGTGGACAACCATTCCTCTAGGCCGGCCATTGCTGACCGGCTCCAGCCACCTACCCGCAGACTCAGCGAGCCGCTTCATCGCCTGCCTATTTGGTGTTGCTCCGGATGGAGGTTACCGCGTTTCACCGTAACTGAATACGCTCGTCTCTGTGGCCCTATTCCTCGCCTCGCGGCGTCTGGCCGTTAGCCAGCATCCTGCTCTA
>JBFHXL010000147.1:0-5241 GCA_041599035.1 Thiobacillus sp.
AAGCGCACCTTGTAGCCGACCAGACCGCCCAACTCCGAACCCAGTTCCTGCGCGATGCGCGTCGCCACCGAACGCGCGGCGATGCGGCGCGGCTGGGTGCAGCCGATCAGCTTGCCGGGCTTCGGCGTTTCCAATCCTGATCGCGCTTCCAGACACATCTTGGGAATCTGCGTGGTCTTGCCGGAGCCGGTTTCGCCGCACAGGATCAACACCCGGTGCGTCTTCAGCGCCTCAAGGATGTCGTCGCGGCGCGCGGAAACCGGCAGGTCGGGGTAGGTGATGTGCAAGGTTGGGCTCAACATTCAAAAAACGGATTGTCCGCGAAGGGGCGCGAAGAAAGGCGACAACAGCCGGACCGGTTTGCGTCCAAAATGACTGGTTTTCCTTCGTGTGTCTTCGCGTCCTTCGCGGATAAAAAAAGTTTTATTTGTTCCGGATATAGCGCGCGTCATCGAAAGTCTCCAGCCAGGCCGGGCGATACACCGCCATCATGGTGACGGCCATGCCGGTCGAAAATGCCTCGGCCCAGCTGATCAACAGCGTGGCATACGGCGTGTACTGGGCAAGCAGGTAATCGAGCGAATATGCATCGGCCAGAGCCATCACCGCGGTGGTGGCCAGCCCGATCGCCGCCACCGCCAGCGCGGTGCCGAAGAAGCCATTGCCGAACACGTAAATGAAGAAATGATTCGGCAGCCGCCGCTCCAGCAGGCGGAACATCCCCCAGCTCATTGCCGCAGGCAGCACCGCCTGCACCATCGCATCCAGGCCCAGCGCGGCCAGCGCACCATGTCCGGACACGGCATTGGCCAGAAGAAGCAGGGTGCCGGCAAAACTTGCGCGCCAGAAGCCGAACATCAGCGTCATGGCGGAAATGCCGTAAAGATGAAACGTCAGTCCCGGCCTGACTCCGGTGCGGATCTGCCACAGCGCCAGCACCGCCACGGTGGTGCCCAAAAACAGGTTCAGGGCCGCCGGATCGCCGAGCCTGCGCCAATCACCCGACAGCATCCAGCGCCAGCCCAGCAGGGCCAGGCCCAGCCAGCCGAACAAATGAAATGATTCCGGAAGTACAAGCGCGGTAAAATCCATGCACGGATTTTACGCGATGCCCCTGCCCGCTGCCGTGCCCAGTTCGAGCCCCTGCCATGCCTGTTAAAAACCGCAACACCGCACTGACTGAAGACGATATCGCCATGCTGGCCGACCTCATCGACGAGGCCGCCGCTCGCACCGACGCGCCGCTGTCGCTGGAAGGTCTTGACGGCTTCATCACCGCCCTCCAATGCGCGCCGCGCCCCCTCGATGAAGAGGCCTATTATCCGGAACTGTTCGGATGCGCCGATCCTGCCACGCTGTTTGCCGATGCCGCAGAATACAGCCGCTTTCAGGCCCTGCTGGCGCGTCGCCAGAACGAAATCACCCGTGCGCTGGCCGCCCCGATCGACAGCCTGAACGACCCCCGCGCGCTGTCCCCGCTCATCATGGACTGGGAAGGCCTGCTGGCCGAACTGCCCAAAAAGGAAGCGGCCATGCTCAAGGCTGAAGGCGTGCCGCCCTATGCCAGCATCTGGGCAGCCGGGTTCCTGCAGGTGGTGGAGCACTGGGAAGACGACTGGACGCTGCCGCCCGACAGCAAGGACGAGGCCTTCGTCGACGAAATGCTCAACCCGCTGTATGTGCTGATGACGCCGCCCGAAGAATGGACCGAGGAGGAGCGCCAGACCAGCCGCTACGATTACGTCGCAATGGCCATCTGGAGCTGCTATGAACTGCGCGACTTCTGGCGCGACCGCGGCCAGGCCCTGCGGACGTGAACGCCTGTAACCTGAACCCTGTAACCTGAATTTTGCAACCTGTATTTCGATATGAATCTCGTCCTGTTCGACCTCGACAACACGCTGCTCGCCGGAGACTCCGACTACGAGTGGGGGCAGTTCCTCATCGCCAAGGGCGCGGTCGACGGCCCCCGTTACGAAGCCAGGAATCAGGCGTTCTACGATGACTACAAGGCCGGGCGGCTCGATATCTACGCCTTTCTCGCGTTTGCCCTGCACCCGCTGGCCACCCACTCGCGCGCGCAGCTCGACGCCTGGCACGCCGAATACATGGAAACCCGGATCAAGCCGATGATTACCCAGGCCGCGCGCGACCTGGTGAAACGTCACCTCGACGACGCCGACCTGGTCGCCGTCATCACCGCCACCAACAGCTTCGTCACCGGCCCGATCGCCCGGGAATTCGGCATCCCCCACCTGATCGCCACCGATCCGGAAGAAATCGACGGCCGCTTCACCGGCGAAGTGGCCGGCACCCCCTGCTTTCGCGAAGGCAAGGTCACCCGCCTCGCGGATTTTCTGGACGCCCACGGCACCCGGCTGGACCGCCTCGACAGCAGCTGGTTCTACAGCGACTCGCGCAACGACCTGCCGCTGCTGGAAGAAGTCCAACACCCGGTCGCGGTCGATCCCGACCCGACGCTGCACGCCCACGCGCTGGAAAAAGGCTGGCCGGTGATCTCGTTGCGCCAGTCATAATGCAAACCGTTGCCCTGGATCAATCTCGTATGCCTGCCTCCTCTACGCTCGCTGAAAGTGTCGCCCGCCAGCGTGATGCTCTCGCCAACATGCTGCGCGAGCCGCTGGCGCTGGCCGCGCAGGCCTGCAGCCGGGCATGGCCCAGCCGCGCCGGACTCAACGCCGCCCTGATGCACGCGCTGGCCACCCTGCCCGCCTGCAAATACATGTATGCGCTGGACACGCGGGCGGTTCAGCTCTCCGACAACATCAGCCACGAGGGGCTGGTCGATACCGACTACGGACGCGAACGCGCCAGCCGCCCCTACATGCGCGAAGCGGTACCGAACCAGGGCTTTTTGCTGTCGCAGGCCTACATCAGCCTGCGCGCCAAGCGGCCCTCGCTGACCGCGATCCAGATCGTGCGCGACGACGACGGCCAGGTGCTCGGCTTCGTCGGCGCCGACTTCGACCTGCGCGACCTGCCGATCACCGGCAAGCTGTACGACGAACCCACCTACTGGCGACAGATCAAGGGCGACCCGGCGATTCGCAGCGCGGTATTCCACCAGACCCGCAGCGACAGCCAGATGGATCTTCACCTCGATACCGTCCTCGGCGTGATGGAAGAGCTGATGACCGACCGCGGCGTGTTCCACGGCAAACTGCATTTTTCCAGCAGCCGCGCAACCATCTGGGTGGTCGACGACCCCTATCGCTACCGCCTGCTCGACATCGACGCCCTGACTGACCCCGACACCTGCCTCATTTATCCGCGTCACGCCTACCCGGCCGACGCAGTGGTGCCCAAGGACAAGATTGGCCAGGTATTCGACAGCCTGCGCGCCCTGCGCTTCATGGACGAAACCTTCTACCTGCGCGCCGGCTCGCTCAACATCTTCAACGGCATGGTCGGCCTCACCTTTTCCTGCGACGGCTCGCACTACCTGCCGTGGGACGAATTCCTGAGCAAGGGCTACGATTTCTGGGCGCCGAGCAATCTGGCGGAGTAACAAATACCCCGGCGGATTCCGCACGCCATGCGAACCGCTTGACTCATCAAATTGGCACATAAGCCATCATCTGCAACCGTGCAAAGCGGCTGAGCTGCAACCAGCCACTTGCCACGCAACGGCAGTTGCAGCAAACTCGGCAGGATAAAAACAAGACTCACGCGGAGATTCGATCAACATACGAATCGGCACACTTGAGCAATCGCGAAAAAGTCTATCGCCTGCATCGTTCGCTTTGCGTGCTGCGATCTGGCCTCCCACTCGACCCTTCCTCCGGCGAGTATGGCTACATACGCTTGTCAATCACGCATCCCATCGCAGCGGCATCAAACACAGGCTGTGCTGCTCACATCCCAAACGCATCGAAAACACTTTCGATGCCTCATCGCTATTCGCATGTTGGAAATAAAAGACCCGAGGCAAGCCTCGGGTCTTGGGTTCGGTTCGTCTCTTTCGAGACAACCTTATTGCAGCAACGGCTCTCACCCCGGAAAACTACAACTGGACACAATATACAAGGAGGTTACGGTGGAAGGCAATAACAAAAATCTGACTTTCGGTTTCGACATTGGTATCGCCTCGGTGGGCTGGGCGGTACTTGCGCCCGACAGGATCGTGGCGCTTGGCGTACGGGCGTTCGACAAGGCCGAAACCGCCAAGGAAGGCGAATCACTCAACCTTGCGCGCCGCTCCGCACGCCTGATGCGCCGCCGCCTCTATCGCCGTGCCTGGCGGCAAACCAAAGTCGCGCGCCTGCTCAAGCGTGAAGGCTTGATCGCAAACGCACACCTTTTTCACGATCAGCGCCCTTCGCCCATATCGCCATGGCAGTTGCGCATCGATGGACTCGACCGCCTGCTCGCACCCGAAGAGTGGGCACGCGTGATTTATCACCTGTGCAAGCACCGAGGCTTTCACTGGATCAGCCGCGCCGAGGAGAAGAAAGCGGGCGAAGATGCCAAGGGCGAAGGCGGCAAGGTCAAACAAGGGCTGGCCGCCACGACAAAATTGATGCGCGAGAAAGGCTATCGCACCGCCGCCGAAATGGTGCTGGCCGAATTCCCCGATGCTCAGCGCAACAAGCAGGGCGATTACGGCAAGGCGCTATCTCGCGTTTTGCTTGCCGAAGAAATCGGCATTCTTTTTGAGCACCAGCGTGCGCTGGGTAACCCGCATACCGGCGCAGCATTCCAGTCCGCGATTCTAGGCGACGGCGACCGCAAGAGCGGGCTGTTCTGGCTGCAAAAACCTGCGCTCTCCGGTGCTGATCTGCTCAAGATGCTCGGGCGCTGCACCTTCGAGAAAGCCGAATACCGCGCCCCCAAAGCGAGCTTCACCGCCGAGCGGCATGTGTGGCTGACCCGGCTCAATAATCTGCGCATCGTCGTCGATGGCGAGACGCGCCCGCTCAACGAACAGGAGCGACGAATTGCCCTGCCCCTGCCCTACAACCAGGCGGGCGACCTGACGCACAAACAATTGCGCGCGGCATTCACCAAAGCAGGTGTGCTCGATGAATCCTTCCGCTTCGCCAAATTTCCCTACGCGCAAAGCGCAGACGGCAAGGCCAAAGACCCGGAGTCCGCCGTGCTGGTCAAACTCCCCGCCTGGCAGGAACTGCACAAGCTGCTGAAAGGCAAGGGGCTGGAAACCGAGTGGCAGGGCATGGCAGGCGCGGCGCTGGCAGGCAACACGGAATTACTCGATTCCGT
>JBFHXL010000148.1:0-5233 GCA_041599035.1 Thiobacillus sp.
AAGCCCGGCGAGCCCGCGTGGGACGCACCGTGGGGCGCGGGCCGCCCCGGCTGGCACATCGAATGCTCGGCGATGAGCGCGGACCTGCTCGGCAAGCACTTCGACATCCACGGCGGCGGCCAGGATCTGCAGTTTCCGCATCACGAAAACGAAATCGCCCAGTCCGAGGGCGCGCACGCCTGCACGTTCGTCAATTACTGGATGCACAACGGCTTCGTGCGGGTGGACAACGAAAAAATGTCGAAGTCGCTGGGCAATTTCTTCACCATCCGCGAGGTGCTGGAAAAATTCGATGCCGAGGTGGTGCGCTTTTTCATTCTGCGCGCGCACTACCGCAGCCCGCTGAATTATTCGGATGCCCATCTCGACGACGCCAAGGGTGCGCTGACGCGCTTGTATACTGCATTAAGAAACGTGCCGCCCGCTGCGGCGGCGCCCGACTGGACGCAGCCCGCGGCGCAGCGTTTCAGGGCCGCGATGGACGACGATTTCAACACCCCGGAAGCCCTGGCCGTGCTGTTCGAACTGGCGAGCGAGGCGAATCGTGGCGATGCCGCGGCGGCGCAGACCCTGCGCAGCCTGGGCGGGGTGCTGGGTCTGCTGCAGCGCGACGCGGCCGATTTCCTGCAGGCCGGGGCAAGCGGCGACGGCATGAGCGAACGCGAGATCGATGCCCTGATCATGGCGCGGCAGGCCGCACGCCAGAGCCGCGACTTTGCCGAGTCCGACCGCATTCGCGATGTCCTGGTGGCCGCCGGCATCGTGCTCGAAGACGGCGCCGGCGGCACCACCTGGCGGCGTGCCTGAGCCAGAGGCGCGCATGATTGATGGAACGGGTGGCACGATGAACTTCGGCGCGGTCGTCTATGTCGGCGCCGTCGATTGGGCGCATGCCGCCTGGCAGGGTGGTTTTTACCCTGACGACCTGCCCGCTGACTGGCTGTTGTCTTATTACAACACGCAATTCCAGGCGGTTTATCTGCCGGCGTCAGCCTGGCAAAACGTGCCGGAAACAACCTGGGCGCAATGGCTGGACGATACCCAGGACGGGTTCTGTTTCGTCCTCGAGCCGGCCGCTTCGCCCGCTTTCCTGCCCGATTCCGGACGGGTGTGGGTGGCGACGCCTGGGTGGACGGCCGACCATGTCTGGTGGCTGGACGAGGCGCCCGACCTGCGTGCGCTGGCGCAACGCATCACCCGGCAGGCGGAACGCGGTGAGCCGCTGTTCGTCTTCAGTCGCAGCGCCGACCTTGGCCTGCTGCAGCAGGCCAATGGCCTGAAGCAGGTGATGGGGTACTGACGCGCAGGAAATAATCGCCCCCATGGGCGTGAAACGCGCGCGCTTCGGTAAAATGGCGGAACTATACAAAGAACTCAGGTTCGATTTTTTGCAAAACGATAATCTGGTCGAAATCAAGGACGCCGCATTCAGCTATGGCGACCGCCCGGTGTTGAAAGGCATCAACCTGACCGCCAAACGGGGGCAGGTCATCGCCATCATGGGCAGCAGCGGCTGTGGCAAAACCACGCTTCTACGTCTGATCGGCGGGCAAATCCGGCCCGGCCAGGGCGTGGTGCGCGTGGCGGGCGAGTCGCTGGGCGAACTCGACCAGGCCGGCCTCTACCGCCTGCGCCGCAAGATGGGCATGCTGTTCCAGTTTGGCGCCTTGTTTACCGACATGTCGGTGTTCGCCAATGTGGCGTTCCCGTTGCGCGAACACACCGACCTGCCGGAAGACGCCATTCGTGACCTGGTGCTGATGAAACTGCATGCGGTGGGCCTGCGCGGTGCCGCCCGGCTGATGCCGGCCGAACTTTCCGGCGGCATGGCGCGGCGGGTGGCGCTGGCGCGCGCGATTGCGCTGGACCCGGGGCTGGTGATGTACGACGAGCCGTTCGCCGGGCTCGATCCCATTTCGCTGGGCATAACCGGCAACCTGATCCGTCGCCTCACCGATACGCTGGGACTGACTTCGCTGGTGGTGACCCATGACGTGCAAGAGTCCCTTAAAATTGTGGACTATGTCTATTTCGTGTCGGACGGGGTGATCGTGGCCGAGGGGACGGCAGAGGAGATTCGCGCCTCCGGCCTGCCGTACGTGCACCAGTTCGTGCACGGGGAAGCCGATGGCCCGGTGCCATTCCACTATCCGGCGCCGTCCTACGCCGACGATCTGCAACTGGGAGGACAGGGTGCTCAAGCAGGCCATTGAAAATCTGGGAAACCGCACCATTCAGGGGGTCTGGCGCATCGGCTTTGCCGCCCGCTTCCTGCTGGCGATTCTGCTGCACTCGGGTACCGCGTTCCGCCGTTTCGGGCTGACCATACGCGAGATGTACTTCACCGGGGTGCTCTCGCTCATCATCATTCTGGTGTCGGGACTGTTCGTCGGCATGGTGCTCGGGCTGCAGGGCTACGAGACGCTGCAAACCTACGGCTCGGAAGAGGCACTGGGCATCATGGTCGCACTCTCCCTGGTGCGCGAACTGGGGCCGGTGGTGGCGGCCCTGCTGTTCGCCAGCCGCGCCGGCAGCGCGATTACCGCCGAAATCGGCCTGATGAAGGCAACCGAGCAGCTGTCGGCAATGGAAATGATGGCGGTCGATCCGATTGCCCGGGTGGTGGCGCCGCGTTTCTGGGCGGGCGTCATTTCCATGCCGCTGCTGGCCGCCCTGTTTTCGGCCATGGGGATTTTTGGCGGCTACCTGGTCGGCGTGCAGGTGATCGGGGTGGACGAGGGCGCCTTCTGGTCGCAGATGAAGAGCGCGGTCGACTTCGAGCAGGACATTCTGAACGGCGTGATCAAGAGCCTGGTGTTCGGTCTGGCCATTACCGCCATCGCGCTGTTCGAGGGCTATGACGCGCCGCCCACCGCGGAAGGCGTGTCGGGTGCCACCACGCGTACCGTTGTGACCTCCAGTCTGGCCGTGCTTGCGCTGGACTTTGTATTGACTGCATTTATGTTCCGGGGACTTAACTGACATCATGAACAAGACCGTACTCGATCTCTGGGTGGGATTATTTGTCATCGCGGGCATTGCCGCGCTGTTGTTCCTGGCGCTCAAGGTTGGCAGCATGAACACCGTTAAAGCTTCTGACAGCTACACAGTCGTTGCCCACTTCGGCAATGTGGGCGGCCTCAAGCCGCGCGCACCGGTCAAAAGCGCCGGCGTGGTCGTCGGCAGGGTGGAGGATATTCGTTTCGACAATGAAACGTTCGAAGCTGCAGTTACGCTTCGCCTCGACAAGCGCTATGCTTTTCCCAAGGACTCGTCCGCTGCGATCATGACATCGGGCCTCTTGGGCGAGCAGTACATCGGCCTTGAGGCGGGCGGCGACAGCGTGCAGCTGAAGGAGAAGGACGGGATTCTCATCACGCAGGACGCGGTGGTTCTGGAAAATCTGATCGGCCGGCTTTTGTATGGCAAGGCTCAAGAAGGAGCAACACAATGACACCTAAAATATTGACGCGAACCCTTTTGGCCGCCGGCATCCTGCTGGCGACCCTGCCTGCACAGGCGGAAACCATCAACCTGCAGCAGGCCGTGGAAATGAGCCTGGCTGCCGACCCCCGCATCAAGGAACGCGAACAGCTGGTCGAGGTCGCGCGCGGCATGCTGCAGGAAGTGCAGGGCAACGGCGGCTGGCGGGTCAGCGCCAACGCCTTTGTCGGGCTGGCGCCCAAGGTCGAGGGCGGGTTCTTTCAAAACGGCACCACCATCCCGCGTTCCGACGGAAACAGCTACAACGGCGTTTCCGACTGGACGCACCTGGAATTCGCGCTGGTCAAGCCGCTTTACACCTTCGGCAAGCTCGAACATTACGGCGATGCCGCGCGGGGCAACGTCGATCTCAAGCGCGGCGAGGTCAGGCAGACGCGCAGCGAAACGGTGTACGACACCAAGCGCGCCTATTTCGGCTATCTGACCGCACGCGACACCCGGGTATTTCTGGAAGACATGAAGGGCCGGCTGGACCAGTCCATCCGCTCGGTCGAGCGCCACCTCAGGGAGGAAACGGGCGAATCCCGGCAATCCGACCTCTATGCCCTGCAGGCCGCAAGGAGCCTGCTGGCCAAATATGTGCACCAGGCGCACGCAATCGAGAAAATCAGCCTCGATGGCCTGAAGATTCTGACCGGCGCCGGCCTGAAGGCCAATCTGGCCGTGGCCGATGACCGCATCGAGCCGGTGGCCTTTCCGCAGATCGACCTGGCTGAACTGCAGTCGCGCGCCCTGCAGGATCGCCCCGAAATGCAGGAGCTCGAAGCCGGCCTGCGCGCCCGCCGCGCCCTGGTGGCCGCCAAGAAAGCCGATCTGATGCCGGACGTGTACGCCGGGGTGATCGGACAGCTCGACTACGCTTCCCAGCGCGACCGCCTCGACAATCCCTACATCAGCGATCCGTTCAACGGCGGCGGGCTGACGCCCGTAGTGGGGGTGAAGTGGGACCGCGTGTTCGGTGCGGCCAACGCCCGCGTCAACCAGGCCCAGTCCGAACTCGAAGCGATCAACCACAAGAAGGCCTTTGCCGTGGCCGGCATTCCGTTTGAAGTGGGCGAGGCCTATGCCAATGCCCGCGCCAATTATGACTCGCAGCTCGAACTGGCCGAAGGTGCGGCCTCGGCACGACGTTGGATGGTGGCGTCCCTGGCTGATTTTGCGGCCGGAATTGAAAGTGCGGACAAGGTGGCCGATGCCATCAAGAGCTACGTTCTGATCCAGACCGAATACCTGCGCACGGTGAACGACTACAACATGAATGTGGCGTTGCTGGCCCGCCTGACGGGTGAACCCAAGTAGGCGGCGGGTGTCCATCCCTGACCGGGGCTGGTTAGCCCCCATTTTCTCGAACAGGATTATCTGAATATGTTGCGCTCATTATTTTTCTTGCTGGCCCTGGCTGTGGGGCTCAATAGCAGCCCGTCGCTGGCGGCCGATATTCCGCCTGACGTGCTGGCACGCACCACCACCCAGGAAGTGCTGACCATCCTGAAGCATGACAAGGAACTTCAGAACGGCAACCTGGGCAAGGTGCATCAACTGGTCGAGGCGAAGATCCTGCCCAATTTCGATTTCAACCGGATGACCCAACTGGTGATCGGCAAGTACTGGCTGCGTTCCAGCGCGCAGCAGAAACAGGCGCTGGTGACCGAGTTTCGCAACCTGCTGGTGCGCACCTATTCCAGTTCGCTGACGGCGTTTACCAACCAGACGATCGAGTACAAGCCGC
>JBFHXL010000149.1:0-5232 GCA_041599035.1 Thiobacillus sp.
CGCCACCCCGCTCGATGCCGAGGCGATCGGGCAATTGCACAAGCTGATTCGCGTGGTCGTCACCGGGCCGGCGCAGGTCGATGCCGCGGCCTGTGCGGCCAAAGGCATCACGGTGCATCATGTACCGGCGAATGACGCGCCGGGCGCGGCGCTGATTGCGCTGCTCGAATCGCTGGTCAGCTCAGGCGCCGCAACGCCTCCACATCGTTGAGGACGATCTGATCGCCGTGCACGTCGATCAGCTGCCTGCTGCGCAGCTTGGCCAGAACCCGGGACAGGGTTTCCGGCTGGATCCCCAGGCGCGAGGCAATGACATGCTTGGGTGCCCTGAACCGCACGTTGGGCGCGGCGTCCCCCTCCGGCAATTGCTCCAGCAGGTATCCGATCACCCGCTGCGCGCCGCTGTTCAGGGTCAGGTTTTTGATTTCGTTGATCAGGCAGTGCATGCGCTGGCTCATGGTCGACAACAGCCGCATGCACAGATCGCCGTTGCTCCGCACCAGCCCCAGAAAGTGCCTGTTATCCAGAACCACCAGCCGGGTCGCCTCGAGCGCGTAGGCGTGGACCGGATAACGCCCGCCCATGAACATCGCTGCCTCGGCAAAGAAAGAGCCGGGCCGAACCAGGTCCATCACCTTTTCTTCACCGCTTTGCGCCATGCGACACAGCTTGATGACGCCCGACAGGACAAAGAAAAAATGGGTGCACGGATCGCCCTGGTCGAACAGGCACTCGCCGGGCGTCAAGGTGCGGACGTTGCCGTGCGCCAGCACCTCCTCGAATTCCGCAGGCGACAACGCAGCCAGCAAATAGCCGCCTTTCAGGTATTCAATGTCTCCAGAATCCAGATTCATGGGAGTAGTATAAAGCCAAGATTCGTTTGACTTAGGTCAAGGCGCGCCGGCTGCCCCGGCCGGAATATGAGCCACATATTGAGCAGCTTGAGATCGTGTCCGTCTACGGCGCATAACATCAAATTTTCATGATCATGCACGATAGTCTTTGCCCCGCCCGGCCACGGCGGCACGGCCCGCACCCCGTGTGGGCGCTGCTTCTTTTCCTGATGCTGATCGTCGGCGCGACGCCGGCAGTCCGCGCAGACATCGCCACCGACCATCCGCAGGTGCGCGCCCTGTTTCCGGGCGCCGACCACTTTGGCGAATCCGAAGGCAGCCCCCCCGCCAGTGCCGTCTACGCCAACAATGAGCTGATCGGCTTCGCCTTTCTGACCATGGATATGGTGCGCATTCCGGCCTATTCGGGAAGCCCGATCAACATCCTGGTCGGGATCGACACCCGTGGGCGCATTACGGGCGCGCGCATTGTTCACCATACGGAACCGATTCTCGCTGCGGGCATCAGCGAAGCCGAGTTGGCGAAATTTGTCGACCAGTACCGCAACAAGCCGGCGAGCGGGCGTATCGTCGTCGGTGCGACGCGGGACGGCTACGCCACCGTCGACGCCATTTCCGGCGCCACCATCTCGACCATGGTCATCAATGCCTCGATCACCCGGGCCGCCAGAATGGTGGCCGAATCCCGGGGGATTGCCCTGACGGAGGCCGCGACACCGCCCGCAACGCCGGAGACGACGCCGACCCCGCCGCCCCATGCCCAGGCGGCCGCAGCGGGCGGCCGGCCGGCACCCTCCCTGCCAGCCCCCGCGCCGGCGATCCACCGCGTCAGGGCAGCATCGCCACCGCCCGCCGTGGCGGCGGCATCCGCCGAACCGGCTGCCCCGGTCTTGGCCACCCCCATTGCCATCGACGAAAGCCCCATCTGGCCGACCCTCTGGCACCTGCATACGGTGGAGATCGTGTTGCTGCTGCTGGGGCTGGTCCTGCTCACCTGCATCCTGCTGTTCCAGGACTACCTGGCACGCCGCCCCACCGTGCTGCGCCGGATACGCACCGGCTTTCTGGCCTATACCCTGTTCTTCATCGGCTGGTATGCGATGGGCCAGCTTTCCATCGTCAACGTCCTCACCTTCGTCCAGGCGATCACCCATCAATTCAGCTGGGACATCTTTCTCATCGACCCCATGCTGTTCATCCTGTGGTCGTTCGTGGCGATCACCCTGCTGCTGTGGGGTCGCGGCGTGTATTGCGGCTGGCTGTGTCCGTTTGGCGCCTTGCAGGAATTCGTTTTCCAGTTCGCGCGCAAGCTCAGGCTGCCGTTTTTCGAAATCCCCTATGTCGTGCACGAGCGCATGCTGGCGCTCAAGTTCGTGATTCTGCTGGTACTGTTCGGGCTGTCCCTGCAGTCGATGGATCTGGCGATACGTGCGGCCGAGATCGAGCCCTTCAAGACGGTGTTCACCCTGCGCTTCCAGCGCGAGTGGGGCTATGTGGCCGCAGCCCTCGGGGTGCTCCTGCTCACCGCCTTCAACCGCAAGTTTTACTGTAAGTACATCTGCCCCCTGGGCGCCTCGCTCATCATTCCCGGCCGCTTCCGCTCCTTCGAATGGCTGCGCCGCCGCAAGGAATGCGGCAAGCCCTGCCAGGCCTGCGCCACGGCATGCGAGGTCCAGGCCATCCGCCCCACCGGGGAAATCGTGATCAACGAGTGTCATCACTGCCTCGACTGCCAGGTTACCTACTATGACGAGCACAAGTGCCCACCATTGGTCGTCAAGCGCAGACGCCGCGAAAGCAGAAGCCGCACGCGCGAACTGGCGTGGGAAATGGAGGACGATAACAACGCCTCGCACCTGAGCGGCATCCCGATTGCGGTGATAAGCGGTTTTGCCGACGATGACGAGGAGGCAGAGAACCCCTGTTTAACTTGCCGGGCCAATCGTTGACCTAAATCAAGGCACGCTTACCGAAGACTGTTTAACCTGCAGTTCAGCAATCAGGATTTTTCACCTAACCAGAGGAGGATTCACATGAACACCAAACTGACCATTCTGGCCGCCAGCATTTTCGTCATGGGCACGGCACAACTCACTTTTGCGGCAGATGCGCCCGCTTCCGGCCACCCCGGCACCGCCGATCCCGAACTGCGCTACAAGGGATCGCCCTCCGCGATCAAGGCGGAAGAAACCGAGGACGTCCGTACCCCCAAGGCACCGCCCATCACCGCGAGCGAATTCGCTCGCGCCAAGCAGATCTATTTCGAGCGCTGTGCCGGCTGTCACGGCGTGCTGCGCAAGGGCGCAACCGGCAAGCCGCTCACCCCGGACATCACCCTGGCGCGCGGCACCGAATACCTGAAGGTCTTCATCAACTTCGGCACGCCCGGCGGCATGCCGAACTGGGGTACCTCCGGCATTCTGAGCGAGGCCGAAGTCGACACCATGGCGCGCTACCTGCAGCACGAGCCGCCGACACCGCCCGAATTCGGCCTCGCCGAAATGAAGGCCACCTGGAAGGTTCTGGTGCCGCCTGAAAAGCGTCCCAAGAAAAAGATGAACAAGCTGGATCTGGAAAACATCTTCTCGGTGACGCTGCGTGACGACGGCAAGATCGCGCTGATCGACGGCAACACCAAGAAGATCATCTCGACCATCGAGACCGGCTATGCCGTGCACATCTCGCGCATGTCCGCTTCGGGGCGTTATCTCTTCGTCATCGGCCGCGATGCCAGGATCGACCTGATCGATCTGTGGATGGAAAAACCGGCCGTGGTGGCCGAGATCAAGGTGGGCATGGAGGCGCGTTCCGTCGAAACCTCCAAGTACAAAGGCTACGAGGACAAGTACGCCATCGCCGGCACCTACTGGCCGCCGCAGTTCGTGATCATGGACGGCAACACCCTGGAGCCGAAGAAGATTGTCGGCACCCGCGGCATGACCGTGGACACCCAGGAATATCACCCGGAACCGCGCGTCGCCGCCATCATCGCCTCGCATGAGCACCCCGAGTTCATCATCAACGTCAAGGAGACCGGCAAGGTGCTGATGGCCAACTACGAGGACATCAACAACATGAAGATCACCGAGGTCGGCGCCGCGCGCTTCCTCCATGACGGCGGCTGGAACTCCACGCATCGCTACTTCATGTCGGCCGCCAACGCTTCCAACAAGATCGCCGTGATCGATTCCAAGGACCAGAAACTGACCGCGCTGGTCGATGTCGGCAAAATCCCGCACCCGGGTCGCGGCGCCAACTTCGTCGATCCGAAATACGGACCGGTGTGGGCCACGGGGCACCTCGGTGATGACAGCATTGCGCTGATCGGCACCGACCCCAAGAACCACAAGGCCAACGCCTGGAAAGTGGTGCGTTCCCTCAAGGGCCTGGGCGGCGGTTCGCTGTTCATCAAAACCCATCCGAAGTCGCGAAACCTGTGGGTGGACACGACGCTCAACCCGGATGCCGCCATCAGCCAGTCGGTCGCGGTCTACGACATCGACCGTCTCGACAAGGAACCGCAGATGCTGAAAATCGCCGAGATGGCCGGCCTGGGTGAAGGACCGAAGCGTGTCGTGCAGCCCGAGTTCAACAAGGCCGGCGACGAAGTCTGGTTCTCGGTCTGGAACGGCCAGAGCCAGGAATCGGCCATCGTGGTGATCGATGACAAGACGCGCAAGCTCAAGGCCGTGATCAAGGACAAGCGCCTGATCACGCCGACCGGCAAGTTCAACGTCTATAACACGCAGCACGACGTCTACTAAGCAGGCGAGGCGGGGCGATGGATTTGCCCCGCCGCTTTCTCAAGGCGGACAAGAAGAGCACATGCGAACTTTTTTGACGACAGTGGGAATGATGACAGCCATGATTTTCGGCAGCGCAAGCGCCGCGCCGACCCCTCTCAGCCCGGAAAGACAGGGCGAGCTTATACGCCTGGTACGCAATGACTGCGGCTCCTGCCATGGCTTGCAACTTCGTGGCGGCCTCGGCCCCGCGCTCACACCCGACACCCTCAAGGACAAATCAGCCGCTTCGCTGATCAGCACGATTCTTCATGGACGGCCCGGCACGCCCATGCCCCCGTGGGAAAAATTTCTCTCCGGATCCGAGGCCTCATGGATTACGGACAGGCTGCAGAAGGGATTCCCCGATGCGCACTAGTTTTTCCGCCCTGCTTCTGCTCGCCCTCGGCATGCTGGCCGGCTGCGCCGGCACCAGCCTGCGCGGCACCGGCGACCTCGGCGTCGTCATCGAACGCGCCAGCGGCAGCGTACAGATCGTCGACACCAGCCACCACACCAGCCTGGCAACAGTGGAAGGCCTGGGCGACCTCTCGCACGCCTCCATCAGCTACTCGCGCGACGCGCGTTACGCCTAC
>JBFHXL010000150.1:0-5224 GCA_041599035.1 Thiobacillus sp.
CATCGATCAGGAAGTTCTGGCCGAAGCGCTTGCGTGGAATGTGCATGTCAGGTGCGCGCGCCGGGTACGTGCTGCGCGACCATGTCGAGTGCCATCTCGATGGCTGCCAGCAGGCTGCCCACTTCCGCGCGGCCCGTGCCGGCGAGATCGAGCGCGGTGCCATGGTCGACCGAGGTGCGGATGAAGGGCAGCCCCAGCGTGACGTTCACGCCGGCGCCGAAGCTGGCGTATTTGAGCACCGGCAGACCCTGATCGTGATACATCGCCAGCACCGCGTCGCACGGCTCGTGACGTATCCGTGAGAACAGCGTGTCGGCGGGCAGGGGGCCGACGAGGTCCATGCCCTGGGCACGCAGCCGTGCGAGTGCCGGTTCGATGATGTCGGTTTCCTCGTGTCCCAGATGGCCGGATTCACCGGCATGCGGATTGAGTCCGGCGACCGCGATGCGTGGCCCGGGGATGCCGAATTTGTGTTTCAGGTCAGCGTGCAGGATGCGGATCACTTCATCGAGCAGATTGGGTGTAATGGCATCAGCCACGTCACGCAGGGGCAGGTGGGTGGTCGCCAATGCCACGCGCAGGCCGCCGCCGACGAGCATCATCACGACCCTGGGCGTGCCGCTATGCTCGGCCAGATATTCGGTGTGGCCGGTGAAGGAAAAACCGGCATCGTTGATGATGCCCTTGTGCACCGGCGCGGTGACGACGGCGTGATACGAGCCGTTCAGGCAGCCGGCAAGGGCAGCGTCGAGCAGGGCCAGCACGTGGGCGCTGTTGCTGGCATTGAGTTCGCCCGGCGTGACGGCCGTGGCAACCGGAATATGGTGCACGTGCAGCGCCCCCGGCTGATGCGGGGGAATGCTGTCGCTGCTGATGAAGTTGACGTGAATGCCGAGCTGCGCAGCGCGGGCACGCAGTACCTCGACATCACCCAGTACCGAGAGGCGGCACGGCAGTTCCTGATGCGACAGCGCAATACAGAGATCGGGCCCGACCCCGGCCGGCTCGCCTGCGGTGAGCGCGAGGACGGGCAGCTTGGCCGCTTCATTCACCCGGAAATGCCTCGATCAATCGATCGATCGCAGTTCGACGTAGGCCGAGTCACGAATCTGCCGCACCCAGTCCTGGAACGCTTCTTCGGCCTTGCGTTCGCGAATCGCCTGGCGTGCCAGCAGCTTCTGACGCTCCTGCGTGACATCCTGGTCGCGCCGTTCCAGCACCTGGATCAGATGCCAGCCGAACGGCGATTGGATGGGGGCGCTGACTTCGCCCGGCTTTAAGGCATCCATCGCTTTTTCGAAGTCGGGCACGGTGTCGCCGGGGTTGATCCAGCCGAGGTCGCCGCCCTTGGATGCGCTGGCGTCCTCGGAATGCAGACGCGCCAGTTCATCGAATTTCACGCCGTTGTCGATGCGCTCCTTGAGTTGCAGCAGGCGGTTGCGGGCATCGGATTCCGAGGTCAGCTCGTTGGTCTTGATGAGGATGTGGCGTGCGTGCGTTTGGGTGACGTTGAGCGTGGCATCAAGCCCGCGTTTGTCGTAGAGCTTGAGAATGTGAAAGCCGTTGTTGCTTTTCAACAGCGGGCCGATCTGGCCGGGCTGCAGCGTTTTCAGGGCATCGACGAACAGGGCCGGGATCTTGCCGCTGGGACGCCAGTCGAACAGACCGCCCTGCAGTGCGTTGGAGGCATCGGAGTGGCTGGCTGACAGCTGGGCGAAATCCGCGCCTCCGGCAAGCTGGGCGAGGATATCCTCGGCGCGGGCGCGGCGTGCCTGAATTTGCTCGGGCGAGGTGTTTTCCGGAACGGTGACGAGGATGTGAGCGAAGGTGTATTCCGTCTCCATGCCCTGTTGTACCTGCGTCTGCAAATAGCCTTCGATTTCGGCGTCGCTGACCGAGACGCGATTGTCCACGTCACGTTCGCGTGCGCGGGCGATGAGAAGTTCGTTGCGGATGGTCTTGCGCATGCTGTCGATGCTCTGGCCGTCCCTTTCCAGGGCGGCCTGCAGTCCGGCCAGGTCGAGCTTGTTTTGCGCGGCGATGCGCTGCAGGGCGCGCTCGACCTGCGTCGGGTCGACCCGCACGCCGGTGTTGCGGGCATGCTGCTGCAGGGAAAGCTCGGTAATCATGCGCTCGAGCAGCTGCTTTTCCAGTATCTCGCGCGGCGGCAGCGGCGTGTTCTGGCGCGACAGGCTTTGCACGACCTCGGCATACCGCCTGGCCAGTTCCTGGCGGGTAATCACTTCGTCGTTGACGACGGCGACGATGTGATCGAGCGGGGTCACGGCAGCGTGGACCGGAAGCAGGGTCGACACGGCGAGCAGGAGCGCCAGCAAATAGTGCTGGAGACGTTCAGGGCGTTTGAAGTATTTCATTGCTTGGTCGGTATCCGGGAACACTGAGTTTCAAAACATCGAGCGGGTTGGAGCCAAGGCGCCCCATGCCGTTCAATTCCAGTTGGAAGAACAATGCGTCGGTGGACTGGTTTTCCTTGGTGGCGAGGCGCTGAATGACGCCGCGTACCGCCCAGCAGCCACCATTATATTCAAGTCCTGCCAGGCCTTCGGCCAGCTTGTTGTCCTGGATGGAATAGTTGTAGCGGAACATGCCGTACCAGCGCTTGCCCAGAGGCCATTGTCCGGAGATGTCGACCTGTTCGGTGGTTTGGTCGATAAAGCGATAGCCCAGATTGAGTACGCGGCCGGGGCCGGGGCGGTAGGCTGCGCCCAGGTTCTGGCGGATGGTGGTGCCGTTCTGGGTGTCGAACTGCCAGGCGGTATCGATGCGCCAGTCGCGCGTGATTTGCCCGCTGACGGCGGCGAGCAGGTCGGTGGCGTTGCTGGTGCGGACGGGATCGTCCGGATTCAGCGTGACCTGTTGCGCACTGAAGTAATAGCGCTGGCCGAGGGTGACCTGCAGGCGTTCCAGTCCGCTGTCCGCTTCGATGAAACGGCTGGTGACGGAGAGGGTCAGCTGGTTGGCGTCGTTGACGCGGTCGCCGCCGATGAACTGGTTTTCGGTGAACATTTGCGCGTAGCTGAAATCCAGCAACGCAGTGTCGAATACCGGAATGTCGTTCTGATTGCGGTACGGCGCGTAAACGTAGTAGGCACGCGGCTCCAGCGTCTGCTCGAAGTCGTGGCCGGCAAAGCGCATCGGGCGCTCGAAGGTGACGCCGCTGTCGAGGCTGAAAATGGGCAGGTTGCGCGAGATGCGCGGTTTTTCCGCACTGTCGTCCAGCGCGTAATAGCTGCTGTGCCAGCCGATTTTCGGGGTGAGAAAGCCGAATTCATTGGTTAGCGGCAAGCGCAGCGTGGGATAGGCCAGCACCCGGGTGCCTTCTGTCTCGGTGGGGTGGGCGAAGCGGGTGGCTTCGGTTTCCAGCCTGAATTCAATGCCATTTCCCAGGGTTTGCGCCATGCCCAGCCGGGCGTGCGGCAGCCGTGCATAGGGCTCGACGAGAGGGGTTTCCGCGCTGGAATCCTGCAGCGTCTGGAAATCCTGGGCGCGCAATTCGGCATTCCAGTTGCCATGTTGCGTGGTTAGCCAGGCTTCCCGATTGAGATGGGAAATCGAGGTGATGGAAATCAGGTTGGACAGATCACGAAAATAATCATCGTCGGACACGCGGTTGAACTGCATGCCGGTCCGGGTATTCGCGTTCAGCTGGGTTTCGTTTGCCAGTGCCACGCTCCAGCGCGAGCGCTTGGCCTCGCTATCGTTGGGCAGATATTCAAGCCGGTTTTCGCCGCGCGTGTCAGCCAGCATATAGCGGAATTCCCCGCCCAGTTGCACGCCCCGTTTCGACATCAGGCGCGGATACAGCGTGGCATCGTAGTTGGGCGCCAGGTTGAGGTAATACGGTACCAGCAGGTCGAAGCCGCTGCGTTCGGTGGTGCCGATGGTCGGCGCCAGCATGCCGGTCTTGCGCGCATTGTTGAGCGGAAAGTCCATCCACGGCGTGTACAGGATGGGCGTCCCCAGAAACCGCAGGGAGGCATTGTGCGCGGTAGCGACATTGCGGGATTTGTCGATATCGAGATCGCTCACCTTGAGGAACCAGTCGTCGTTGTCGACCGGGCAGGTGGTATAGGTGGCGTCTTGCAGCTTGAAGCGATTTTTGTCGACGAAGTCGATATGCTCGGCGTTCCCGCGTCCGCCCTGGGCGGCCAGATGGTAGACCGGCTGCGTCAGATTGCCGCTGTAATCATCGAGATTCAGCCTGAGCGAATCGCCCTTCACCTGCAGCGCGGGCTGTTCCAGCCGCACCTGGCCGCGTGCTTCGACCCGGTTAAGCGTGGTTTCATAGCGCAGCCAGTGGGCAAAGAAATTGTTTCCGGCCTGCCGGGCTTCCACGTTGCCGCTGGCCTCGATGACGTTGGGTGCGGACGATTCGATGCGATCGGCTTTGAGGAACAGGGGGCCGTCCTTGCCCGCCGCGGTCGAGCCTTTGAGTTCGAGATCCTTTTTCAGCACGAGTCCGTCCGCTGACGCAGAACCGGCAGTCAGTAACAGAACAGCAAGTGCAAAGCCGGGCAGGGTCGACAAGCGATGTAAAATCCGGGCCAAGGTTATTTGGAACAGCGTTATTCGGAGCAGCATGGCAGTGGAACGTTTGCAAGCATTACAGGACTGGGCCGCGCGACAACTGGAGGTGGATGCGCTGGACATCGCCCCGGCGTCGGCGGACGCCAGCTTTCGCCGTTATTTTCGCGTCACTGCCAAAGGCCGCGATTATATCGTGATGGACGCCCCCCCGGCACATGAGGATTGCCGGCCGTTTATTGCCGTCGCCCGCTTGTTCGCCGATGCGGGCGTGCATGTGCCGCAGGTGCTGGCGCACGACCTGGAACAGGGCTTTTTGCTGTTGACCGATCTGGGCGACACCACCTACCTTGCCGCGCTGAACCAGGCTGCGCTCAAGCCGGCCATTATTCAGCCGACCAGCCCGTATCCGATGGCGCCCAATTTGCCCTTGGCGCGTGAACTCTACCTGGCCTCGAATGACGCGCTGATCCGCATCCAGCAGGCCAGCCGCCCCGGCGTACTGCCCGAATACGACCGCGCCCTGCTTACCCGTGAGCTGATGCTGTTCCCCGAGTGGTACGTCGGCAAGCACCTGGGCGTCGACATGAACACCGAGCAGAAAGCCATTCTCGACACCGTGTTCGAGCGGATTCTGGTCAACAACCTCGCCCAGCCGCAGGTGTTCGTGCATCGCGAC
>JBFHXL010000151.1:0-5217 GCA_041599035.1 Thiobacillus sp.
CTGCGCCGCCTCGATCCAACTCTCCGGGATGCCTTCCTTGCGGGCTGCGGCAATCACTTCCGGATCGTTCGGGTCGAGGAAGATCTTCAGATGCTGCTTGTACACATCCTTGTCATTGGGGGTGGAGGCGTACTCCTCGATCTTGTCGGCGTCATACAGCATGATGCCGTTGTAGCGGATGCGGCCGACGCAGGATTCGGAACACACCGTCGGCATGCCGGACTCGACGCGCGGGTAGCAGGCGATGCATTTTTCTGCCTTGCCGGATTCCCAGTTGTAGTAGACCTTCTTGTACGGGCAGGCGCTCATGCAGAAACGCCAGCCGCGGCACTTGTCCTGGTCGACCAGCACGATGCCGTCTTCCTCGCGCTTGTAGAGCGAGCCGGACGGGCAGGCTGCGACGCAGGCCGGATTCAGGCAGTGGTTGCAGATACGCGGCAGGTACATGTTGAAGGTGTTCTCGAACTGGCCGAGCATATCCTTCTGGATGTTGTCCAGGTTCTTGTCCACGCTGCGCTTGGAAAACTCGCCAGCCAGATCGTCTTCCCAGTTCGGGCCCCAGGTGATTTTCTCCATGGGGTCGCCGGTCAGCATCGACAGCGGACGTGCAGTCGGTGCCGCCTCGGACAAGGGCGCGTTTTGCAGACGCGCATAGTTGTAGGTGAAGGGCTCGTAGTAATCGTCGATCTGCGGCAGATCCGGGTTGGCGAAAATGTTCAGCAGCTTGGACGCGCGGCCGCCGGATTTCAGCTCCAGCTTGCCGTTGACCAGTTTCCAGCCGCCTTTCCATTTCTCCTGGTTCTCCCACTGCTTGGGATAGCCGATGCCGGGCTTGGACTCGACGTTGTTGAACCAGACATATTCCACGCCCTTGCGGTTGGTCCAGGTGTTCTTGCACGTCACCGAGCAGGTGTGGCATCCGATACATTTGTCGAGATTGAAGACAAATGCGAATTGAGCACGTACTTTCATGGGTTTCTCCTAATTTAACCTGTTCACGCGACGATCAACGCTTGCCGATACCGGGCGGGTTGAGCTGGGCTTCGCGTTCCGGGGTAAGCGGGCGTTCCAGCCAGTCGATGTCCTTGTCCGCCACCTTGCGCATGATGATCTCGGTATCGCGGTTGCTGCCCACCGTGCCGTAGTAGTTGAAGCTGTAGGCCAGTTGCACGTAACCGCCGATCATGTTGGTCGGCTTGATGACGACGCGCGTCACCGAGTTCAAAATGCCGCCGCGCTTGCCGGTGGTGTTCGATCCCGGCACGTTCACGATCTTCTCCTGGGCGTGGTACATCATCGCCACGCCGCGCGACACGCGCTGCGAGACGACTGCCCGTGCCACGGTTGCACCGTTGTGGTTGATGGCCTCGACCCAGTCGTTGTCCTCGATCCCGGCTTCCTTGGCATCGACTTCGGAAATCCACACGTAGGGGCCGCCGCGGAACAGGGTCAGCATGCGCAGGTTGTCCTGGTAGGTTGAATGGATGCCCCACTTCGAGTGCGGCGTGATCCATTTCAGCTTGATGTGCTTCTCCGCCAGGATGCTCGGCGAAAGCTTGTCGAACGAATGCATGTTCTGGGGCGGCTTGTGCACGCAGAAGCCTTCGCCGAAGTCCAGCATCCACTCGTGATCCTGATAGAAGTGCGCACGTCCGGTCAGGGTGCGGAACGGAATATGCTCGTGAATGTTGGTGTAGCACGAGGTGTAGGACACCGTCTCGGACTCGATCCCCGACCAGGTCGGCGCGGTGATGATCTTGCGCGGCTGCACCTGGATGTCAGAGAACGTGATCTTGTCCTCGTGACGGGCCGAGTACAGGTGGTGATGGTCGATACCGGTCTTTTTCGACAGTGCGGTCCAGGACTTGTGCGCGACTTCGCCGCAGGTTTCCGGTGCCATGCGCAATACCGAATCGCATACCTTGATGTCTTCCTCGAGCGAAGGCATGCCGAAGGACACGCCCGGCACTTTCACCGTGCCGTTCATGATCTTCAACTGCTCGTACTCTTCCTCGGTATTCCAGTCGATGCCCTTGACGTTGTTGCCGATCTTGACCATTAGCGGGCCGATGGCGATGTACTTCTTGTAGGTATCGGCAAAGTTGCGCTCGACCACCTTGAGCAGCGGCATGGTCTTGCCGGGAATCGGATCGCATTCGCCTTTCTTCCAGTCCTTGACCTCGCCGAAGGGCTGCGCCATTTCGAAGGGCGAGTCATGCTGCATCGGCAGGGCGACGATGTCCTTGCGCGTGCCGAGGTGCTTTTCGGCCAGGGTCGAGAAGGTCTCTGCGATGTTCTTGAAAATCTGCCAGTCGGACTTGGACTGCCAGCCGGGTGAGACCGCTTCCGACAGCGGATGCATGAAGGGATGCATGTCGGTGGTGTTGAGGTCGTTCTTTTCGTACCAGGTTGCGGTCGGCAGAACGATATCGGAGTACGAACCGGTGGAGTTCAGGCGGAAGTTGATGTCGACCATCAGGTCCAGCTTGCCGATGGGCGCTTCGTCGTGCCACTTGACCAGCTTGTTTTCGCTGCCGGCACCGGACTCCTGCAGCACGCCGTTCTGGGTACCGAGCAGGTGCTTGAGGAAATACTCGTGGCCCTTGGCCGAGGTGCCGATCAGGTTGGCGCGCCAGACGAACAGGTTGCGCGGCCAGTTTTCCGGCGCATCCGGGTCGGCGAACGCGACATCCAGCGAGCCGTCCTTGAGCTTGCCGATCACGTGCTGGGCGATGCTGGCCTCGTCGGTGGCACCGGCTTTTTCGGCCTCGGAAACCAGATCGAGCGGGTTGGTGTTCCAGTGCGGTGCCGACGGCAGCCAGCCCATGCGCACGGCAGCGACGTTGTAATCGGCCAGCGAATACCCCTTGTACTTGCCCTTGCCGGCAGGCGAGGTGAGGTCGTCGCCGCGCAGCGTTTCGTAACGCCACTGGTCGGTGTGGAAATACCAGTAGGAGGTGGAGTTCATGTGGCGCGGCGGACGCTGCCAGTCGAGGCCGAATGCGATCGGCGCCCAGCCAGCCTGCGGACGCAGCTTTTCCTGGCCCACATAGTGCGCCCAGCCGCCGCCGGACTGGCCGACGCAGCCGCAGATGTGCAGCAGGTTCATCACCCCGCGGTACATCATGTCGTTGTGGTACCAGTGGTTGATCGCGGCACCCATGATCACCATGGACTTGCCGTGGGTCTTGGAGGCGTTGTAGGCGAATTCGCGACCGGTACGCTCGATGTCGGCGGCCTTCACGCCGGTGACTTTTTCCGCCCAGGCCGGGGTATAGGCCACGCTGGCATCCTTGTAGTCATTGGTCACGTTATCGCCGCCGAGGCCGCGATCAATACCGTACTGGGAAACCTGCATGTCAAATACTGTCGCAACCAGCGTTTCTTCGCCGTTGGCCAGCTTGATCTTGCGCACGGGCACGTTGCGGTAGAGCAGATCGCCTTCGCCCGGCTCGAAGTGCGGGAAGCCGACAGACACCACCGCATCCTTGCTGTCGATGCAGGACAGCTCGGCCAGAATGTCCTCCTGGCTGGCGGCATTTTTCGGCAACAGGTTCCACTTGCCTTCTTCGCCCCAGCGGAAGCCGATCGAGCCATTGGGCACGACGAGCGACTTGGAGTTCTCGTCATAGACGATGGTTTTCCAGTCGGGATTGTTGGTTTCGCCCAGTGCGCCGTCGAGGTCGGATGCGCGCAGGCAGCGGTCGGAGACATAGCCTTCGCCATGCGGACGCAGCATTACCAGGATCGGCAGGTCGGTGTACTTGCGGGCGTATTCGGAGAAGTAGGGGTCCTGCTTGTCGATGTAGAACTCTTTCAGCGCGACGTGCCCCATCGCCAGGAAGGCGGCGGTATCGGTGCCCGGATTGACCGGCATCCACAGATCGGAGGCCTTGCAATACTCGGCGTAGTCGGGGGCCATCGAAATGACCTTGGCACCCTTGTAGCACACCTCGGAGACGAAGTGCGCATCCGGCGTACGCGTGGTCGGCAGGCTGGAGCCGCAGACGATGATGTAGGTCGAGTTGAACCAGTCGGCCGATTCCGGCACGTCGGTCTGCTCGCCCCAGGTCTGCGGAGACGCCGCCGGCAGGTCGCAGTACCAGTCATAGAAGGAACCGCAGGCACCACCGATGAGCGACAGATAGCGTGCGCCGGAGGCGTAGGAAATCTGCGACATGGCCGGAATCGGCGAGAAGCCGAAAATGCGGTCGGGGCCGTATTTCTTGATGGTGTAGACGTTGGCGGCGGCGACGATTTCCTTCACTTCCTGCCAGTCGGCACGGACGAAGCCACCGAGGCCGCGCACGGCCGTGTATTTTTTGCGCTTGTTCTCGTCCGCCTGAATCGCGGCCCAGGCCTCGACCGGATCCTTGCCGGTCTTGCGCTCGGTGCGGTACAGGTCGAGCAGGCGACCACGGATCAGCGGGTATTTGATCCGCTGCGGGCTGTACAGATACCAGGAGAACGACGCACCACGCTGGCAACCACGCGGTTCGTGGTCGGGCAGGTCCTCACGGGTACGCGGATAGTCGGTCTGCTGCATCTCGAACGCCACCAGGCCGTTCTTGACGAAAATCTTCCATGAACAGCCACCGGTACAGTTCACGCCGTGGGTCGAGCGAACCACCTTGTCATGTGCCCAGCGGTGGCGGTACGCGTCTTCCCACTGGCGGTCCTCATTGGTGACGATGCCGTGGTTGTCGGAGAAGGTCTCCTTGGTTTTTTCAAAAAACTTCAAACGATCGAGGAAGTGACTCATGTTTATCTCCAGTAAATCCGGTAATTAAGGATTGCGAATCTCGGAACTCTTGCGCAGATAGAACCACCAGTTGATGACCAGGCAGACCGCGTAGAAGGCGGCAAAACCGTACATGGCCATCTCGGGGCTGCCGGCCTTGATCTGGCCACCGATCACCACCGGAGCGATGAAGGCGCCATAGGCTGCCACGGCCGAGGTCCAGCCCAGCACGGGGCCGGCCTGCTGGCGGTCGAAGATGATGCCGACCGAACGGAAGGTGGAGCCGTTGCCAATGCCGGAGGCGGCGAACAGGATCACGAAGGTGACCATGAACTGGGTGAAATAGATTTCGGGCGTGGCAGACTGGTAGGCCTGCATCATGATGTAACCGGCATAGGCGGAAGCCAGCACCATTGCCGCGGAAATCACCTGGGTGACGATGGCGCCGCCCACCTTGTCGGCAATCCAGCCGCCCA